>NZ_FNQT01000006.1 GCF_900107665.1 Haloplanus vescus | reverse complement strand
GAACTATTAGCCTCAGTTTCCCGAGGTTATCGTTCTCTGTAGGGTAGTTTGGCCACGTGTTACGGAGCTATTTGCTACGAGTGTGAACTCGTACAACTAGCATGGCTAAATCGGACCCCGATAGCAATGGCCTCCGGCAGGATCAACCGGAATGGTCTCACTCCGTGTGGAGTGAGGGGTGGCGGGAAACGTCGAATCGTTTCCGCGTCGTAAAGACCACTGAGGTCCAAGGTGGTGGTTCGAGTCACCGGTCCGACCGGATGACATCGAACCACCGAGGCTCACATCAGATTCCGTCTTACGGCGGACCGCAGGGGTGGAATCCTCATGTTTCGTCCGGACCTAAATCGAGTAGAGCGACCCATATAAGCTCATTGGTCGAGCCGCGTGGGAACGCTGAATCGAGCGTGTGGTCCGGGGTCGAGGGCATCGTCGCCCTCGTCGCCTTCGCATTACAGTCAGAATGGAGGTGAATACTTAACCCCGTTGATCTCCCCTGAAATCGGCAGACGGTTTGATATTTGCGTGGTGTTCCCTGTCGTGGCCTCCCCACACATCTCGGCAAAATAGTCCTCATTCCGGCCGTGGAGATCTATCGGCAGCCGGTCTCCGGGGTGGTTTATAAGGATGGGGACACCAAATGGGCGCATACGATGAGTGACCCGGCAGATTCGATAGAGATTCAGAACGTGGTGGCGTCGACCGGTATCGGGCAGGAACTCGACCTCGAAGCGCTGGCAGAGGACCTTCCGGGCGCGGATTTCAACCCCGACAACTTCCCGGGACTGGTCTATCGGACGCAGGACCCGAAGGCAGCCGCGCTGATCTTCCGCTCTGGAAAGATCGTGTGCACGGGCGCGAAGAGTATAGACGACGTCCACGAGGCGCTGGGCATCATCTTCCAGAAACTCCGCGACCTGCACATCCCCGTCGAGGAGGACCCGGATATCACGGTCCAGAACATCGTCTCGAGCGCGGACCTCGGCCACACACTCAATCTCAACGCCCTCGCCATCGGCCTCGGCTTGGAGGACGTGGAGTACGAACCCGAGCAGTTCCCCGGCCTCGTCTACCGCATGGACGACCCGGACGTGGTCATCCTGCTGTTCGGGAGCGGAAAAATCGTTATCACGGGCGGGAAACGCACCGCGGACGCCGCCGAAGCCGTCAGCGTCATCGTCGAACGCATCGACGACCTCGGACTACTCGGCTAGGTCGCAACGCGTTTCTCCGTCCGGGGCGTATCAGCGTCGATGACTGACGAGTCCGTCGACGGCACCGCCGACGCCGTCACTCTGGAATCGTTTCTCGACGCGCTACAGGACGAAGGGCGACCCGTCGCCACCGCCCAACAGATAGCCCGGCGTCTCGACTGCTCACAGGCCACCGCGAGCGACGCCCTCAACCGACTGGTCAAGGACGGCGACGTCGAACGGCTCAACGTCGAGTCCGACCCCGTCGTCTGGTATCCGACGGAGTGGGGCCGCCTGGCCGACCGTGAACGCGTCGTCCTCTTCCCCGAACGCCGCGAGCTCGTCGTTGACCAGCCGAGTCAGTTCACGCGCGCGAAACTCTCCCAAGTAGCGCATCTGGTCGACACCTCCGGCACCAAGGGCTATCTCTATCGCATCAGACAAGAGGACATCTGGGCCGCGCCCTTCGAGGAACTGGGCGACCTCCTCCAGACGCTTCGGTCGGTTCTCCCGCGCCGCTCGCCGCATCTTGAGGAGTGGATTGAGCGTCAGTGGTCCCGCGCGCGCCAATTCACGCTCACCACCCACGAGGACGGCTACACGGTGCTGGAGGCGGCGAGCGAGAGTCTGATGGGCAACGTCGCTCGCCAGAAACTTGACGAGGAACACCTCCACGCGCCCATCTCGGACACCGAGAGTTGGGTCGTCGAGGGGAGCGAAGCGGCCATCAAGCGCATCCTCTACGAGGCGGGCTACCCCGTCGTCGACGAGCGGGAGTTGGAGACTGGGGACCCCCTCGACATCGAGCTGAAAACGACACTGCGGGACTACCAGCGCGACTGGGTGGACCGCTTCCTCGACCAGCGAGCGGGCGTGTTCGTCGGGCCCTCGGGGAGCGGCAAGACCGTCGCCGCCATCGGCGCACTCGCCGCCGTCGGTGGCGAGACGCTGATTCTCGTCCCCAGTCGCGAACTCGCGGGGCAGTGGCGAGCCGAACTGCTCGAACACACCACGCTCGACCCCGAGCAGATCGGCGAGTACCACGGTGGGCAGAAGGACATCGAACCCGTGACGATTGCCACCTATCAAGTGGCGGGGATGGACCGCCACCGCGCGCTCTTCGACCGCCGGGAGTGGGGACTCATCGTCTACGACGAGGTGCACCACATCCCGAGCGAGGTGTACCGCCGGAGCGCAGACCTCCAGAGTAAACACCGACTCGGATTGTCGGCGACGCCGGTGCGAGAGGACGACCGCGAGACAGACATCTACACGCTGGTCGGGCCGCCCATCGGCACCGACTGGGACGCACTCTTCGACGCGGGGTACGTCCAAGAGCCCGAAGTCGAGATTCGGTATCTCCCGTGGGCGAACGACGAGGAACGGAATGCGTACGCGAGCGCGGAGCCACGCGCGAAACACCGAATCGCCGCCGAGAACCCCGCGAAGGTCGACGAAATCAGGCACTTGCTGACCGAGCATCCGACGGCGAAAGCGCTGGTGTTCGTCGACTGGCTCGACCAAGGGCGGGATATCTCGAACGCGCTCAACGTGCCCTTCATCAGCGGTGAGACGCCCCATCACGAACGCGACCGGCTGTTCAACGAGTTCCGAGACGGCGAGCGCCGAACGCTCATCGTCTCCCGCGTCGGCGACGAGGGAATCGACCTCCCGAACGCCGAACTCGCCATCGTGGCCTCGGGCCTCGGTGGGTCGCGCCGGCAGGGCGCCCAGCGCGCCGGACGGACGATGCGCCCCACCGGAAGCGCCACCGTGTACGTGCTGGCGACCCGCGGGACGAGAGAGGAAGACTTCGCGCAGCGACAGATGCGCCACCTCTCGGAGAAGGGCATCCGCGTGACCGAACAGGGAATCGACTAGAGCACGTCGGCGAGGGCATCCATCGCCCGGTCGACGCGTTCGGTATCCGCGTTGTATCCCATGTGACCGACGCGTAGCACGTCGTCGGCAAGGTCACCGAACCCCGTCGAGAGGGTCACGTCGTGTTCGTCGCGGAGGCGGGTCTGGAGGTCATTCGCCCGACCCGGCACCGAGAAGGCGGTGACGGTCGGTGAGCTCCGGTCGGGGTCGGGGTAGAGTTTGAGACCGAGTTCGTCGCCGCGTTCCCGACAGCGGGCAGCGGCCTCGCGGTGGCGACCGTAGACGGACTGGAGCCCCTCATCGAGAAGTATATCGAGCGCCTGGTCGAGCGCGACCACGAGCGTCGTCAGGTGGGTGTAGGGATAGGGCTGGTCGGCCTCGTGCCACGGGAGGAGGTTGGTGTAGAGCGAGTCGGGGTCGCGGGCTTCGATGCGCTCCCACGCCGCGTCGCTCACGGCACAGATAGCGAGTCCGGGCGGTGCGCTGAAGCACTTCTGTGACGCGCCGATGGTGATGTCGATGCGGTCGGTGGGCACGGGCGTCCCCCCGAGCGACGAGACGGCGTCGACGACGGTCAGGGCGTCGTGGGCCTCGAACAGGTCGAGGGCGGGGCCGAGGTCGTTGAGCGTGCCCGTCGGCGTCTCGCAGTGGACCATCGTCGCGAGGTCGACCGTCGAGTCGGCGAGCGTTCGCTCCAGTTCGTCGATTGGGAGCGGGTCGCCGTAGTCGGCGCCGACCACGGTCGCCTCGCCGCCGTAGCTCTCCACGAAATCCGCGAAGCCGTCGCCGTAGGGCCCGTTCGAGAGACAGACGACGTGGTCGCCGGGAGAGACGGTCGAGGCGATGGCCGCTTCGAGGCCGAGGATGCCCTCGCCGCCCAGCACGACGATTTCGTCGTCAGTCCCGAAGGCGACACCCAGTTTCTCGAGGAGGGCGTCGTATCGGTCGGCAAAGACCGGGTCCACGTCGGGGTTGAGCAGTTCGTGACTCATCGCCTCCCTGACCGACGGCGGGAGCGCCGTCGGGCCGGGTGTCATGAGCATACGCCCAGTACCCACTGGGAGGGCTTGTAGGGTCGGGGTAACGGGAAGGCACATGGGCAGGGGCTGTGTAGCCGACGCCATGACCGGGAAGTTCGATCCGACGGTGTTGTCGGAGTTCGTCCTCGGCCGGACCGGCGCCGAGAGCGCGGCCCTGCTCTCCGGCCCTGCCTTCGGCGAGGACGCCGCGGCGGTTCGCGTCGGCGAGCAGACGATGGTCGTCAGCACCGACCCCATCTCGCTTGCGGCGGAGCGCATCGGTGACCTCGCCGTCGCCGTCAGTTCGAACGACGTCGCCGCCTCCGGCGGCCGGCCCGAATTCCTCCTCAGCACGCTCCTCCTGCCCGACGCCGACACGGAGGTCCTCGACACGATCACCGGCCAACTCGACGCGGAGGCCGAGCGCCTCGGCCTGACCATCGTGGGCGGGCACACGGAAGTCGTCGCCGGCCTCGCCCGCCCGCTCTGCTCGCTCACCTGTTTCGGCGTCGCCGACCGCTACGTCTCCAGCGGCGGTGCGAAGCCCGGGGACCGCATCCTCCTCACGAAGGGCGCGGGCATCGAGGCGACGGGCGTCCTCGCGACCGACTTCCGGGACCGACTCGACCTCGCCGACGACCTCGCCGGCCGCGCGCGGGCGGCGTTCGACGACCTCAGCGTGATGCCCGAGAGCGCTGTCCTCGCGCCCGTGGCGACGGCGATGCACGACCCCACCGAGGGCGGCGTCTTGGAGGGTCTCATCGAGATGGCGATAGCGTCCGACAGCACACTCCGCGTCGACCGGGACGAAATTCACGTCCGCCCGGAGACGCGCGCGGCGTGCGAGGCCGTCGGCGTCGACCCGCTTCGCGTCCTCGGCTCGGGCGCGTTGCTGGCGACGGTCGACGACTCCGAGACGGACGCGGCCCTCAACGCACTCGAAGCGGAGGGTATCGACGCGGCCGTGATTGGCCGTGTGGAATCCGGCGACGCGGGCGTCGAACTGGGTGTCGAGCGCTACACCGAGCCCATCCGCGACGACATGTACGCCCTGTGGGACTAATCGTCGAAGCCGGGGTCGGTCCACGGGTCGTCGGCGTCGACGGCGTCGAGGGCGTGGGCGACTTCCTCCTCGGTGTAGTCGTACTCGTCCAAGGCTAGATACAGCCGCTTCCAGCGCGCGCTGAGCTCCGGTTCACCCTCCGGCCCCACGCGGGCGCCGTGCACGCGAAAGAAGGGTGAACTGCGGTCCAGTCGCGCGCCCTCGCCCGTGTGTCCGTCGAGGGCGACGTCGTATTTCCCGCCCGCGGCGAGGTCCTCGTCGGAGACGGGGAACGAATGGGCAGGCTCCTCGCCCGCCTCGTGGGCCTCGGCGCGGCGCTTCGCGATGGCGTGGAAGGCGTTCACCGCGTTCGCGCCCTCGCGAGCCGCGCGAGCGCGGGCGACGACGAGCGCCGCCTGCACCGCGGCCATCTGCCCCCGGCGGGAGTCCATGTCCCAGTCCTCGGCCAACTCCTCATATCGGCCGACGAGCAACGCGGCCTGGGCATCGGCTCGCAGGTCCTCGACGACGAACGTGTTGAGTCGGTCCCAGAGGTTCCAGCCGAACCCGGAGCGGGCGAGCTCCCACGCACACCACGCGGACACCTCCTCGTCGCCGCGGCGAATCGCTTTCTGGAGCAGGCTGACCACAGCGTAGCGGTTGAAGCCGCCGTCCGTCTCGTCGGCACCCGTCTCCTCGCCGAAATCGTTGGTGCCGGTCGCCTCCGGCGCCTCCGTCTCCAGTTCGCCGTCCGGCCCGAAGGTGGCCTGTCGCTCCTCGTCCATGCCGCGTCGATGGCGGTGCGCCGACGAAAGGGTTCGGTCGCCCGAACGAATGAGAATCCTTAAGTCCAGTCTGCCGATTACGTTCATGTGCGCCCGCCCTTAGCTCAGACTGGTAGAGCAGCCGACTGTAGATCGGCTTGCCCCCCGTTCAAATCGGGGAGGGCGGATACCTTCTCTCCGAACGACGCAACGTCGAGAGGCGTTACTGTGGATTTACGAGAGCCCACCCGACACTCCTGTCATCCCAAGCACTAACCCACGTCCGACACATCAATCGAGAACGATGTCGCGGACACTGACGTGTGACAGTTGCGGGTGCGAGAAGCGCTACGACGACGTCGCCGCCGCGCCCAGTTACTGTCCGCGGTGTGGCGAGCAGTGGGGACCGGAGTACCGAGAATCGGCGTAGCGCGGGCGTCGAGTCCTCACGGCGAGCAGTAGCCCGACAGCTCCTCGATGTCGAGCGCGGACCACTGCGTGTCAAGGTCGTCGAACGACTTCGAGAACACACTGAGGCCGATTGCCGAGGCGTGTTCGGCGAAGACATCGGCGGCGGCGATGGCCTCGGGCGAGTCGTCGTCGATAGGTCGAAGCCGGCCGGCGGCGACGACGCTCCGCCAGTCGTCGGGCGAGTGCCAGTCGTAGGCGACGAGCGAGACGGGGGCGGCATCTGTGGAGCGGGCGCGTTTCGTGCTCTGTCCGTCGAAGACGAACTGGAAGATACAGCGGCCGTCGGCGCTATCGTAGCCGAAGGAGAGCGGGAGACTATACGGGCGGTCACCGCCGAAGGACAGGACGCCGTGACCCTGGCGAGCGAGGAACTGAGACATCTGCTCCTCGGTCATCTCGGCGCGGCGCGAATCGGCAGACATGGCCTCTCGTCCGAGATTCGGCCTGAAAAAAGCCGTCTTTCGAGTCCGTGCCCGTGTCGAGGTGCGCAGGGCGCCCCGGACACGGTGACATCGCCGCGCAGTCAGTCGATGTAGGCGAGTTCGAGTTCGGGATTCGTGGGCAGGTCGTTGAGAATCTCGTCGATTTCCTCCTCGGTCATCTCGATGTCGTCGAGGCCGCCGTCGCTCTGGTTGAGCGAGAAGACGAAGTTGATCATCGTCGCCTGAAAGTGCGGACTCGGCTGTTCGCTCTCTCGGATGTTCTTGACGATTTTCGCGGTGGTCTCGTCGTCGAGAATATCGCTCATAGGGAGGTGATAACACGGGGAGTAAGTAGGTGTTCCGGAGACTAGTCCCCGTCGACAGCGAAGCGCGCGGCGTCCTCGCCAAAGGAGGGCGAGGAGGCGAGCGAGACGCCGACGGTCAGGAGGGCGCCGAGAGCCATGAACGCGAGGGCGACGTCCCACCCGCCGTACGAGCGAGCGAGGAGGTCGACGGTCGTGCCGCGAAGGCTGACGGTGACCGCCGGAAGCAGGACGTGGAGGAGATAGAGGACCTGCGGCACGGCGATGCCGACGAGCATGCCGTCGCGGGTCGTCGCGTCCCAGTAGAGCGCGATCATCACGGACGGAGCCAAGAGGGCGAACCCGGAGAAGGCGGTGTCGCCGACTTCGATGAGTGTGCCGGGGCGGGTGAGGCTGGCGAGGAAGGCGAACGTCGCGAAGACGGCGACGCCCAGCCGAGCAATCCACGCCTCTCGTCGCTCGCTCACGTCGGGGTCGACCAGCGGTCGATAGAGGTCACGGGTGAAGTAGGACGACCCCGAGAGGAGCATCGAGTCCGACGAGGACATCATCGCCGCCATCGCGCCGGCGACGACGAGCGCCGCGAACCACGTTGGCGTGTACTCCGCCAGCAGGACCGAGAGGACGTTCGCCCCCTCGGGCACCTCGATGGGAAGCCCCGCGGCCCACGCCCCGAGCATGAACGCGGGGACGAACAGGAGGAGGACCAGCACCGGCCAGAGCGCGAAGGAGCGTTTCAGCACCGTCGCCGACTTCGCGACGAAGAAGCGCTGGTTTATCTGCGGGAACATGGTGACGCCGAAGGCGATGGTGACGGCGCTAGAGATGATGAACTGCGGGGTGTAGACGCCGCCGCCGAGCGAGGCGAAGTCGGGGTTGGCAGCGATCATCCCGTCGGTAGCGGCGCCGACGCCGCCGAGACTGCTCACGACCCACGCCACCGCGACCCAGAGGACGGAGAGCATGAACAGCCCCTGAATCGTGTCGGTCCATGCGACGCCTCGGAGTCCCGAGAGGGTCACGTAGGCAATCATAAAGAGTGTGATGAGCGCCGCGCCGCCCCAGTAGGGGACGGCGCCGGCCGTCAGTCCACGGAGCGCCTCGCCGGCCCCCATCTGCTGGAGCATGACGTAGGGGAAGAGCCAGAGGAGGCTGACGCCGGCGACCAGCGCTCGGAGGAGCGGCGACCCGAAGCGGTCACCGAGCATCTCGCCGAGCGTGACGTAGTCGCGGGCGCGGCCGATGAGCCACTGCCGGTAGCCGATGAGATACCAGAGGATGGCGAAAAGAACCCCGTCCATCACGCCCATCACGAGAATCCACTCGGGACCGGCGGCGTAGGCGAGGTTCGGCCCCCCGAAGAAGGTAAAGGCCGACAGGAGCGTCGCGAAGGTGGTGAAGAGGAGGACGAGCGTGCCGAGCGTCCGGCTGGCGAGATAGAAGTCCTCGGCGTCGTTGCCGCCGACGCGGTAGGCGAACAGGCCGATGCCGAGCGTCAGGAGGAGGTAAGCGAGGACGATGCCGAGCGGTTGGAGCGTCACGCGTCACCACCCCTGACGGCGTCGACGCCCATCAGCCGGTCCCAAGCCGACCGGGTGAACAGCGCGAACGTGACGGAAGCCAGTACCATCCAGCCGAGGTGCCACCAGAGCCACACCGGCAACCCGGCGACCACCCTCGACGACCCCCAGAGGAACCAGGGAATCGAGAACACGACGAGGGTTGCAAACCCGACCACCCACAGCCAATCGCGTATCGAACGCATCGTTGGAGCATACCTATACCTCCAACTACGTAAATGATGTTGAATATCCCCCTATTTGCCGTTTCGAAGAAAATTAGTCTTCATAAGATAGAATCGCAGGACACCGTAGGGGTAGTCGAGTAGTCACGCCATCCGAAGCACCGCTAATGCAACTTGAGTTCGACCCGTCGCCCGTCGGGGTCACGGACGTACGCCGCCCAGTCGCGGCCGTAGGCCCCGTAGCGCTCGTGAGGTTCGCCGGCCTCTATCTCGACGCCCGCGTCGCGCAAGTCGTCGAGGAGGGCGTCGAGTTCCGCACGGGTGCCCGTCCCGTCGGAGCGAACGAGCAGACAGACGTGTTCGCCGCCCACGTCGATGGGGTCGTCGGTGGGGACGAGATGGAGGTGGCGGCCCCCGGCGACGACGGCGACGTAGGGCACCTCACCGGCCTCGAACCGGTCGTGGTCACGGACCGAGAGGCCGAGTAGGTCGTGATAGAATTCGAGCGCGCGGTCCACGTCGCTGACGCGGAGCGCGACGTGGTCCATATCGACGACGTCCATGCCCGGAAGTTGGGACGCCGCCCTCAAAACCGTTCAGGCGATTCGAGGCGTTCGCGTGTCTGCCGGTGGCGATACCGGAACATCGGGTCGAGACCGAGTTTCGCGAGCGGCGCAATCGCGCCGTCGAGTGGGCCGAGTGGGAGGGCGTAGGCGACCCGGTCGTCGACTATCGTCTCGTCGCCGTCAGCGAAGAAGCGATGGGTGTGCTCCCACTCCCGGAACGGGCCACCCTCCATCCGGTCGCGGAAGTACGCGGTCCCGTCGTCGCGCTCGCGGGCGGTGATTATCGAGGTCCACCGCTGTCGCGGGCCGATATCGAAGGGACGGACCGAGGCGTCGATGCGCGCCCCGGCTTCCAGTATCTCGGGGTCGGGGTCACCGTCCGGCCCGGTAACCGATTCGACGCGGAGGTTCAGCCAGTCGGGCGTCAGCGCCTCCAGCCCGCTGACTCGGGAGTGAAAGTCCCACACCTCGTCGAGCGGCGCGGCGACGCGCGTCCGGCGTTGGTAGACGGCCATACTTCGTGTAGGGCGGATATCCGGAAAAGCGCGCGGGTCAACCGGGAGGTTAATTCGGGTCACGGGCCTCTGTGTCGGTATGTCCACGTCACTCGAACCGGACGACGAGGTGGTCGTCCTCGCCCACGAACAGTTCCCGAATCGGGCGAAAACCGCCGTCGGCGTCCTCCGATACGCAGACTACGACGTGACCGCCGTCCTCGACCGGGCGTGTGCCGGCGACACCGTCGACGACCACGTACCCGGCGTCTCCGATGCCCCCATCGTCGCGGAAATGGCGGACGCCCTCGACGTGACGGACCCCGACGCGCTCCTCATCGGCATCGCCCCCATCGGCGGCGGGTTCGACGAGTCGTGGCGCGCCGACGTGCGAGCGGCCATCGAAGCCGGCTGTGACGTGGTGTCCGGCCTCCACTACTTCCTCGAAGACGACGACGAGTTCGCGGCGCTGGCCGCCGACCACGGCGTCGACCTCATCGACGTGCGCCGCCCGCCGGAGGACCTCACCGTGAGCGAGGGGCGCGCCCGCGACGTCGACGCCGACGTGGTGTTGACCGTCGGCACCGACTGCTCGACGGGCAAGATGACGACGACGCTCGAACTCGTCGCCGCCGCGCGCGAACGCGGCATCGACGCCGGCTTCGTCCCCACGGGCCAGACGGGCATCATGATCGCTGGCTGGGGGATTCCCGTCGACCGCGTCATCGCCGACTTCGCCGCGGGCGCCGTCGAACGCATGATTCTCGACGCCGCCGAGGAACACGACGTCCTCTTCGTGGAGGGACAGGGCACCATCGTCCACCCCGCCTACTCCGGTGTCACCTGTAGCCTGCTCCACGGCGCGATGCCCGACGCCCTCGTCCTCACCCACAGCGCCGGGCGCGAGTCCATCCACGGCTACGAGGACTTCGCCATCCCGCCCGCGGAGACGTACGTCGACCTCTACGAGAATCTGGCAGACCCCGTCGCCCCCGCGGAGGTGGTGGCCGGCGCCCTCGACACGCGCGCTCTCGACGACGACGCGGCCGCCGAGGCGGCAGTCGACGACTACGCCGACGCCATCGGCGCACCGGCGACCGACCCCGTCCGCTTCGGCGTCGACCAGATTCTGGACGCGCTATGATCGACGCGACGTTCGAACGCGAACGCCTCCCCATCGACGGCGACTTCACCATCTCGCGCGGGTCGAAGGCGGCCGTCGAGACGGTGGTCGTGCGCGTCCGCGACGACGCGGGACAGACGGGTATCGGCGCCGCGGCACCTGACCCACACTACGGCGAGACGGCGGACACCGTGTGTGCGGTCCTGCCCGACCTGCTGGAGGCGGTGGAGGGCGTCGACGACCCCCTTGCCCTCGACCGAATCGAGCGCGAACTCCGGGACGTTGTCCGCGACAACCCCGCCGCGCGGGCGGCGGTGAGCGTCGCGTGTCACGACCTAGCGACGCGTCGCCTCGGGATTCCGCTCTACCGCTACCTCGGCCTCGACGCCGAGCGAGCGCCGCCCACCTCATACACCGTCGCCATCGACGACCCCGAGGCGATGGGCGAGGCTGCCGCGGACGCCGTCGACGCGGGGTACGACGTGCTCAAGGTGAAACTGGGGACGGCCCGCGACCGGGAGCGCGTCGAAGCAGTTCGCGAGGCCGCCCCCGAGGCGACGGTTCGCGTCGACGCCAACGAGGCGTGGACGCCCGCGGAGGCGATTCGGAAGAGCGAGTGGCTGGCCGACCTCGGCGTCGAGTTCGTCGAGCAACCCGTGCCCGCCGAGAACCCCGAGGGCCTCCGCCGCGTCACCGGACGGAGCGCGCTCCCTGTCGCCGCCGACGAGTCCTGCGTCACGCTCCCCGATATCGCACAGGTGGCCGACCGGGTCGACATCGTGAACCTGAAGCTCATGAAGTGTGGCGGCGTCCGCGAGGCGGTGCGGATGGTCCACGCCGCCCGCGCGCACGGCCTCGAAGTCATGCTGGGCTGTATGGTCGAGTCGACGGCCTCGCTCGCCGCCGCCTGCCATCTCGCACCCCTCGTCGACTACGTGGACCTCGACGGCGCGCTCTTGCTGGCCGAGAACCCCTACGACGGCCCGAGTTACGCGGGCGGCAGTCTCGCGTTCCCTGACCGGCCGGGGACGGGCGTGCGCTCGGACTAGTCGCCCCAGCCGTCGGTGACCCGTCGCTCGCCGTCACGAGTGAGAAACAGTCCCGCAAGGTCGTCGCGAGTCGAGAGCATCGCCGCCGCCCGGTCGTCGTCCAACACGAACGCCGCGGTGGCGTGGGCGTCCGCCGTCTCGGCGTCGTCCGCAACGACGGTGACGCTCGTGTCCTCGGTGGGCGAGCGCCCGGTCCCGGGCGTGATGATGTGGTGGTTCGTGCGGTCCTCGTCGTAGTAGATTCGGTAGTCGCCCGAGGTAGCGACGCCGCCGCTGTCGAGACGGACCGTCGAGGCGAGGCCGTCGCCGCGCGGGTTCTCGACGCCGACGCGCCACCGCGACGAGGAGTCGTCGCCGCCGAAGACGCGCACGTCGCCACCGGCCTCTATCAAGCCGGCGTCAACCCAGTCCCGGAGGGCGGCCACGCCGGCGTCGACCACCGCCCCCTTGGCGACGCCGTCGAGGGTGAGCGGCGTCGGCGTCCGGAGTTCGGATTCGTCGACGACCACGTCCTCGAACGTCGCGTCCGAGACGTGCCGACGGGCGTCCTGCGGGTGGTCCGCGCCGGATTCGAAGGCGCTCACCACCGGCAGCACCGTCGGGTCGAACGCGCCGTCGGTCCGGTCGTACAGTCGTCGGCATCGCTGGAGGAGCGCGACCAGTTCGGGCGAGGGGGAGTCGAGGACGCCCGCGTCGTTCAGGCGCGCCACCTCCCCATCGGGGTCGTGGCGGGTGAACACCGACTCCAGTCGCGACATCTCCGCGAAGGCACGCTCCACGCCGAGTTCGGCCCGGTCCGTGTCGCGGGTGACGGCGGTGACGGTGACGAGCGACCCCATTATCAGCCGCGTGCTCCGCACCTCGGTCACCTCGTCGCGGACGAGGAGCGTCTGCCCGAGGAAGCCGGCCCCGGCGACGCCGCCGGCGGCGGCGAGCAACGAGCGACGGTCGAGTTCACGCATCGCCGTCACCCCCGCCGAGCCAGTCGGTTCCGGTCGTCTCCGAGTCCGAGCAGCCACACCCAGAGTTGCCGGTCGAACAGCCGCATCCGGCGTCTCCAGTCGAACAGCCGCAGGAGCCACCGTCTGCGTCGTCCGTCGACTGACGGACCATGTTGACGACGGCGCCGTCGGGGACGAGGTCACCGCTCTCTGCGAACAGTTCCGGCTTGCCACCGTCGGTCGCGACGCGTTCGGCAAGGATGCGCTGTTGCTCCGTGGTTCGGTCCTCGGGGCGGATGCGCTCGATGAGATGCGGGTCGCGCCACGCGTCGACGGTGAAGCCGTGTTCGTTGTCGTACTGAAGCACGACCGGACAGCCCTCGGGGTCGTAGTAGTTGTCGACACAGACCGAGCACTGGAAACACTGGAACTTGTTTATCGAGCCGTCGTCCTCGATGGCCTGGAAGTCACAGTCGGTCTGGCACTTCACGCAGTCGCCACAGAGGTCGTAGCGCTGGATGGGCGTCTGCTGGACGACGTTCCCCAGCGCCAACCCGGCGCCGAGCGGGCAGAGGTACCGGCAGTACGGGCGGAACATGACCGCCCCGGCCGCGATGAGCACGACTGACCACCCGATGTAGACGGGGTCGGTCACCAGCGAACTGTAGAAGGCGGCCTTGAACGGCTCGACCTTCGCCAGTTTCGCGCCGAAGTCCGTGGAGATGACGAAGCCCACGACGATGGCGATGAAGATTGGGTAGCGTATCTTCTCTAGTTTGACGTGGTACTTCCGCGGGAGTTCGTACGACCACGGCGTCACCTTGTACAGAAGTTCCGAGAGCGCACCGAACGGACAGATCCACCCGCAGAAGACGCCGCGCCCCCACTTCGGGATGGTGAGCGCGATGGCGACGAACGTGATGGCGACGAGCGGCGCCGACAGGAAGAGCGCCCACCGGAATCCCCCGGTCGTGGCCCACGAGATGAGTTCGCGGACCAGAATCGCTATCTGTTGGGTCGTCGGCTGCGTCGGGTGATACCAGCCGAGGAAGACGAGCGTCACCCCAAGCGTCCCGATACGCAGTCGGTTGACCGTCACGCCCGCCCGCCGACAGATGCGCGACCGGAACGTGAACACGCCGAGGATGGCGGTGAGGAAGACGACGAGGGCGATGGCGGTGCCCCAGTTGTCCTCCCACGCCGATTCGACAGAGCTGACCCACGCCGGGAGGGTCTGCGCGGCGGCGACGTCGACCGGGCGCTTGGCCGCCATCCCGCCCGGCCCGTAGGTCCGGCGGGTGCGCTCGCCGGCGACGGTCAGGTCGAGAACGAACGGCTCGGTGGTGTCGATGGGGTCGGTGACCAGCAACGCGGCGCTCCACTCGACGCCCTCGACTTGTGTCTCCCGTGTCGATGGGGCGTAGGACCGCACCCACTGGTGGAGGCGGAGGCGGTCCGGCGGGGCCGCCGACGCGCCGCCGAGGCCGACCCATATCATCGTCGCGTTCGCGGGCGCGGTGTCGTTGTCGAGTAGACGCGACTGCATCGACGTCGATTCGATCGGCGCGGCGTAGATATCGAGCGACGAAGCGTCGTTGGCATCCAAGGCACCCACGGGCCAGTGGGCGAGGTCGGTCTCGCGTCGCAGGTCGTCGAGCGACGCGTTTCGCTGCGCCGACGACTGCGTGGCCGCCTCACCCTCGATGAGGCCCTTCTCGCGGGCGACAATACGGGCCGACTGCGTCACCGTCTCGATTGACACCCGCGTCGTCACCGACGCGCCGGTGAGGGCGTCGATGTGGCGTTCGCCCGACTCCGCCTCGCGGATGGTGACTTCCTTCGTGACGGACATACCGACCATCTGGTGGCTGAAGGTCCGAAGCCGCTGAACCGCAGAGGCGCGGTCGAAGAAGGGTTCGTGTTGCTCGACGAGTTCGATGCCGTGGATGGTGCCGTTGGTGTCGAGTGCGACCAAGAACTCGATGGGTTCGTTGCCGTAGCCCTCGGCGTCGACCACGTTGCTCGTGAGGTAGACGTAGCCGACGAGTCGGCGTTCACCGTCGACCTGCCGGTAGGCTTCGACCGTCTGGTACTGACCCGAGGGCTCGGAGAAGGAGTCGGCCTCGGGGTACACCTTCGAGAGACTCCGCTCGGAGAACGGGTCGTCGATGGTGGTCCGGTCGACTGCGGCCACCGGCGCGGCCGTCGAGAAGACGAGGAGGAGGGCGAACACGACCGTAAGTCTGCGGCGTCGGGTCACGGTGGACACAGCTCCGAAGGGGACGGCGACAACCGGGCAGCGAGGCGGTCAGTCGTGGATTCCCCACGCGTGGGAGTGGATGTCGTGAACACGGGTCCGGCTCGTATCGAGACGCGGTCACCATAAGCGTGTGGGTGAGACTGACAGCCGGGGCGACGTTACCAGTCGACGAAGGCCGTCTCACCGCCGGCGTGGTCGAAGTACGCGCGTTGCATCCGCTCGATGGCCTCGGAGAGCGTCGCGCCGTCGGCGACGGCCTCCCGAACGCGCGCTTTCTTCCACGCGCTCGGGACGGTACCGTCGCGTCGGCGCTCCACGGGGTCGAGGTAGCCGTCGATAACGTCGTCGTCGAGGCCCGCTTCGCGGAGGCCGCGCCGCGCGAACGCGAACAGTTCGTCGTACACCACCTCGGAGTCGTCGGTGCGGTCGCCCGACGCCGTCACCCACGCGAGGTCGGCGTCCGGGCCGCGGGCGACGGCGTCGTAGAAGCAGTCGCGGGCCGCGGTCCACGGCAGGTCGGTGACCGGGTGGTCGGCGGCGACCAGACCCCGGACGAGGCCGACGACGAGCAGTTGGACCGCGAGCGTGTCGCGGACGGTCGGTTGCGTCGGAATCGGTCGGTACTCGATGCGGAGCGAGGCGCCCGTCTTCGCGGCGCCGACCGGTTGCCCGCCGACGACGCCGCGGACCCACCGCCAGTGGACGCCGCGCTTGTGGTCGTACTCCCGGATGGTCGTTCGGTAGTCGTCGGGATTCTCCTCGCCGTCCGCGAGGACCGGCGCGTACGTCTCGTCGGCGACGACGCGGTCGACCACGTCCGTCGCGCGCGAGACGTCGTCGGGGAAGCGGACCATCCCCTCGCCGCGCGGGGCGTCGGCGTTGATGCTCTGCTCGAAGACGTGAATCCGGAGTTCGTGTGGCGTCGCCTCGACGATGTCGGGGTCGTCGTCGTAGCAGTCGGCCGGGAGGAACGGGGCGTTGCTCGTCAACGAGAGGACGGGCCCGAGCGTTCTGACGGCGGCGTTGAAGTACGCGGGGAAGTCCTCGACGGCCGGCACCTGGAGGTGGGGTTGCATCGACGTGGCGAGCGATTCGAGGAGGATGGTCGGGTAGTCGAGGGAGACACCGGGTACGTCGAGCGTGATTCGGCCGCCGCTTCGCTCCCGAATCTCCTCGTCGAGGGCGACGTAGCGCGGGTGTTGGCGCATGTGCTCGGCGACGGTAATCCCTGCACGCGTCTCGACCGACCCGAGGTAGTCGTCGGTCCCCATCGCCGGTGGAATCGTCCACATCGCGTCGAGAACCGGAGCGAGGTCATCCGCTTCGAGGGCGTCCGTCGCGGCGGCAGCACTCGATTTTAACCGGTCCGCCTGTTCGGCCACCCCCGCCGCGTCGAAGACGGTCGCCGCGGTGTTGAGTTCGAGGTTGTGGACGCCGAGTTCCTTCGCGAACCCGCCGCGCTCGAAGGCATCCTCGGGAATCCGGGCGAGGCGCCCCTGCCCGTCGACGGCGTACGCCTCCAGTTCCAGTCCGATAGCGAACTCGCCGGTGTCGAGACGGCCTGCCCGGATGTCGTCGCGGATGCGGTCGGCCTGCGCCCGGACTCTCCGGTCGAACTCCTCGCGCGTCTCGGCGGCGAGCGAACGCTCGACCGAGTCGACGAGGTCACGGTCGGCCCCCATCAGGACGACTCCTCGTCCTCACGGAGTTCGTCGAGTTCGGCCTCGATTTCGGAATCTGCGGTGTCGCCGTCGCTCGATTCCCCCATCTCGGCTTTCAGCGTCTCCAGTTCCGCATCGACCTCCGACTGGGTTCGGCCGGCCTCCAGCTGGCGGTCGATTTCGTCTTCGTCGGAGAGGGCGTCCTCGAACGCGCCCGACTCCTGGAGTTCGTCCATCGCCTCCGAGCGAGCTTCCATCTCGTCGGTGCGTTCCTCGGCGCGTTCGAGCGCACGCGAAACGTCGCTCATCTCGTCGCCGACGCCGCTCATGGCTTCGGAGACGCGCGTCGACGCCTCCGCCGCCTCGTACCGCGCCTTCATCGTCTCCTTTTTCGTCCGGAACTCCTCGATACGTCGCTGCAGCTCGTTTTTCTTCTCGACGAGGTCGTCCTGTGTCGACTGAAGGTCGGCAATCTGCTCCTCCAGGTCGTCGATTTGGCTCATCTTCTGCTTTTTCTTCTCCAGCGCTCGCCGAGCCAAATCCTCGCGGTCCTGCCGCACCGCTTCGCGCGCCTGTTCGTTGTGGTTCTCGACGTTCTCCTCCAGCCGTCGCTTCTGAATCTCCAGCCGCTTCTTCTGAGTGGTCAGGTCGGCGATGCCCTGCTTGACCTGCTGGAGTTCGTCGCGCATCCGCTCGTAGGAGTAATCGAGCGTCTCGGTGGGGTCTTCGGCCCGGTTGAGAAGGGCGTTGAGCTTCGACCGGACGACGTAGGAGGCCCGCGAGAGTATTCCCATACCACCCCGTTTGGGACGCGAGGGTTAAAATCTCATCCGCCGCGCGAGCGACAGGCACGTATGCACCCGTAGCCTACGGCGTCGCGTGCCAACCGAACGCCTCGCCCTCCCCGGCGGCCGCGACGCCCGCGCCAGTCTCGACGGCGAGGGCGCGGCCACCGTCGTCGTCGCCTGCCCGCCTCATCCGCAGTACGGCGGCGACCGACACGACGCGCGTCTCCGCGCGGTGAGCGACGCCCTCGACGCCGACTGCCTCCGCCTCGACTACGGCCCGTGGGATGAGGGACGTGGCGAACGCACCGACGCCCGCCGAGCGTGTGCGTGGGCCGCCGAGCGCTACGACCGGGTGGGGCTGTTCGGCTACAGTTTCGGCGGCGGCGTCGCCCTCGCCGCCGCGAGTGAAACGAACGTCAACGCCGTGGCCGCGCTCGCGCCCGTGGCGCGTCTCGACGACGGCACCGATGTCGTCGCCGCCGTCTCGGCTATCGACGCACCGCTATGGGTCGGCTACGGGACGCGAGACGAGACGGTCGACGCCGACCGGGTGGCCAACGCAGTTCAGGAGGCCGTCGGGACGGTGGAGACGTTTTCCACCGACCATCGCTTCGTCGGGCAGGAAGTGGAGGTGGGAGAGCGGGTTGCCGCGTGGGTCGGCGAGCGACTTTAGATGTCTGAACGGACGGATCTGGCTTACAAGTACAGCCCTCTCGCTGTATTTGGCGGGCTACGGCAAGAGGTTTTCTCCGCCGTAACGGACGCAGTGGAGAGATATTAGAAATAGAAGTAGCTCACCCGTCGTTGGAAATAGACACCCATACCACTCATTTGCGTGACGGCCGCTGACTGTATTGTAAGGCCACACCGAAGATAGGAGGTAGAAAATCTTTTACCAATTTGATAAGATCTGCAATTCGTATGAGCGAAGAAGAGAGTTTAGATACACCACAAAACGAGGAATGGCTTGACCTGAACTATGCATATCACTTAGGAAAAGTAATGAATTATCTATATCTTGCAGCAGGCCACGAATTTCCATTTACAAGTTATGATGACGAAGATGGAAATTATATACTTGATGGACTAGAAGATGTCACTTATATATTCAAGAAATCAAGACTAGATACCTCGGTTCTAACAGATATTGAACATACCAAGAATGACCTCATTGAATCGTATATTTCTGAAGAAGACGAAAGAGATGAAGGAAAAATCCATTTAGACCAGAATGATTATAATAATTTGTTAAAGACCGTAGACACGTGGGAAAATATAATAACAGAAGAACTAGCATCAATAGGTTTGATTCGTATTGAAAATAGGGGCCTAATTGATGTTGAACAGGCTATGCAGAATCCTAAAGAATTATTTCATGAGAAATCTATGTGAGAAGACTTGCCGGCCCAAACTCAATCAGACCTAACAGAAGCATGTCAAACGCTAGCATTCCAGTGTCCAACATCCACAGTTTTTCTTTCTCTACGGGCAGTTGAAGAACGACTTAATGCATGGTATGAAAACGAGACCGGTAGGGACATCGAAGACCGAACATTTGGCCAAGTTCTATCTGAACTAGACGACCATTATACAGATAATGATAAACCACCAATATTATCTCACCTAGATTTCCTAAAAGAACGGAGAAATCAAGTTGCACACCCAGATCGATCACCAGATGAACAAGAAGCAGAAAGTACGTTAATTATGGTTCGAGAAACAATTACTAATATCCAGAATCAACTCCCGTCATGATAGATGCGTCTAACTCTATTTCTAGTATAGTCTTGTGAGAATGCGTTCAAAACCGGATCTACTGCAAATGTCACCTTAGTTGTACTCCCGCCAGCGATACCCGCACTCCTTACATTTGAAGAATCGCGTCGGCGGTTCGTCGGCGGCACCGGTCTGTTTGATCGTGTACCACGCTTCGCCGTGCCCGCAGTCGTCACAGGTCACGTCCGTCGCCGTGGGTTTGCCCTCGAAGTTGGCGCCCTCCTCCGTCTCTATCAGTTCCTCGTCGCTCTGGGATTCGGTGGAGACGAACTCCGCGGCGCGTTCCTCGTCGCGTTCGCTGGTCGCGCCGCAGTCGGTACAGACCATCTCGCCGTCACGGGTGACCATCATCGACCCGCAGTCATCACAGAACTGCATTGAGTCGGGGTAGCGGGTCGACACTCAAAGGTTCCCCGAGTCGTCGGGAGGAGTCAGTCGGGCGTGGTGGCGTCCTCGTCCTCGACGATGGGGCAGTTGCGGACGCGGAAGTGGTCGGTGTCGACCATCTCGACGATGGTCGTCCCCTCGTGCGTGCAGGCGGTGTCCGGGGGCGCCGAGAAGTGCGGGCAGCGCTGACAGAAGTCACGCTTCGGGACGACGTGTTCGTCGGCTTCGGGGGCCGTCTCGGCCGGGGATTCGAGGCCGATTGACGCCTCCTGCCCGGTGTCGCCTTCGGCGAAGGCTTCCCAGACGGCGTCCTCGTCGATGTGGTCCACGTCGACCGATTCGAAGGGGTCGCTGTCAGATGGCGCGTCGGCGTCAGCCGACCCGAAGAGGTCGGCGTCCGGCGGCGCGTCGGTGTCGACCGACTCCGACGCCGCCTGACGCTCGCGGCGGGCGCGCACCTCGCGCGCGAGGTCACCGAGGGGTTCGTCGTCCGCGGGGTCGTCGTCCGCGTCGGTGGGGTCGTCGGCGCCCGAGCCTTCGTCGTCAGCCATCGGTCGAGCCTCCGGATTCCGCCTCGAACAGGTCCGCCGGGCCGTCCGGCACGTCGACCTCGCCGTCGTCGAGTGCGAGGTGGTCGCCGGTGACCAGCGTCGCGCTACTGAAGAAGCCGGACGAGGGTTCGAACTCCACGAACGTGGCCTCGCAGTGCGGGCAGCGCGGCCGCGAGAGGAGGCCGAGCGCAATCGTCGCGTCGCAGTCGCCGCAGGCGGCGGTGCGCTCGCCGTGGCGATTCGCCGCAGTCTGGAGGTCGTCGACCGCCTTGCGGTCGTGCTCAGCGGCCGAGACGCGCCGGAGTTCGGCGCGCACGTCGACGACGGCACTCGCCAGCGCGTCGGCCTTCTCGTCGAGGTCGTCGGTCGCGTCGGTCAGGTACTCCAGAATCTCTTCGTAGTTCTCGAAGCCGCGGTCGAGGCGGTCGGCGAGGTCCTCGACGTTCTCCGCCGCTTCGGAGGCGGTGCGACCCGCGACGTCGAGGCGCTCTTCGAGGTCCGGATGGTCGTGGTCGCGAGGCGCTTTCTCGTCGGCTTCGCGCTTGACCTGAACGATTCGACTGCGGACGTCCTCGACTTTCTCGTCCACGTCGTCTTCGAGGGTCGAGAGACGGTCGTCGAGGTCCTCGAGTTCCGAATCGAGGGTGTCCAACTGCGTCGTGTGGGGGTCCTCGGACTCGGTGTCGAGCGCACGATAGATCGTCACGGCGCGTGCGAGAATCGTCGCTGGATTGGTGTCGCGCTCGGCCGCTCGCTGCTCGACCCACTCCCGTAGTTCGGGCGGGAGTGCCTCGGACTGCTCCCGTGCCATCTCGTAGTGGCTGGGTCCCCGGCGGTATAAGTATTGGTCGCAGAAGGTGTCAGCGAATCTTCCGGACGCCGCTCACGTCGAAGCCGCCCTCGTGGACTTCCGTCTCGAAGCGGATGATGTTCTCCTGCTCGATTCGGGAGAGAACGCCACGGAACTCCCGAACGAACATCGTCCGCGCGCGCTTGGAGCCACCGCTCTCCCACCCGAACTGCAGGGTGCCGGACGCGGCGTCCATCAGGTGGCCGAGTTCCGTCGGCGCCAGCGTCTCCTCCTGAACGAGCAAGAGGATGAGGCCACCCCAATCGTAGGCCGCCTTCTGAATCCCCTTCATCAGGAGGGCGATGTCGCTCCACGTCATGTCGTCGCTGACGGCGGCGACGAGGTCGGTCACGGAGTCGACGACGACGAGGTTGCCGGCGGCGTGGGCGCCGAGGTAGTCCGCGAGCGCTTCGAGTGCGCTCTCGCGGCGCTCCTCGGCGGCGAGGTCGTTCACCGTCCGCGTCTTGCCCGCGTACCACGAGCGCGGAATCGGACTCAACTGGAAGTATTCCGGCGAGAGGTCACAGAAGTGAACGTGGTCCGAGGCGTCCCGGACCAACTCTTCGTTCATCGTGTACCCCATCTCGCGTTCCACGTCGTCGCCGCCGGCAGTGAAGGAGACGTAGTGAATCTCGTCCGGCGGCGAGGCGCGGGCGTCCATGTCGCCGTAGTGGAGATCGAAAGCCTCCGAATCGCCGTAGTAGAGCCCGTTCATGGCGGCGCTCGTGTGGACGAACTCGCGGGCGCCGGCCCCCGCCTCGCCGCTCAGTAGCACGACGCTCCCCGGGGGCGCACCGCCCCCGATGATGGAGTCGAGGCGAGCGATACCGAAGGGAATCCGGGCCATGGGCGACCTACGAGAGTCCGCGAGTTATTCGTTGCGGCGCTCGCCGTCGACCTGCGCGCCACGATTTCGCCCCGACGCAACGAGGACGCGCCCGTCGACGCCCGCGGCGTCGAGGGCGTCCCGTCCCGCCTCGCGCGCCGCCACCGCCCGGTCGGCGTCGGTGACGCCGTAGACGACCGGCCCCCACGACGACTGGCCCGCGCCGTAGACGGCCGGCGCGTCGTCGAGGGCCGCGACGAGCTCGCCCGCCGGCGGGCGATAGACGCCGCCCTGTTCGTCCGCGTACCACGACCCGTTCAGTCGCCCCACCTCCGCCACCGCGGCGCCGAAGCGCTCGGCCGACCCCTCCGTAATCGCGGGGAGGACACGGCGCGCAATCACGCCCGCGAGGTGGTCGCTCGGCGCCGGCGGCGCGGATTCGACGACCGAGCGCATGCTCCGGTCCTCGGCGTCGCCGCTCGGCCCCGACGGCGATTCGGGGACGACGAGGAGGAATCGCCAGTCCTCGGGGATGGCGTGCCGGGCGGCCACGGGCGGGACCGACCACGCACCGACCGCCGGACGGTCCGTCGTGAACCGCGCCGTCGGATGGCCGGCGTCAAGGACGAACCCGCCGTGCTGGAAGGTGGCGACGCCGACGCCCGACCGCCCGCCGCGGCCGAGGTCGGGGGCGAGCGCTCGAACGTCGACCGTCCGGTCGTGGGCCCGCGCCACCGCCACAAGCGTCGCGAGGGCGAACTGCGTCCCGCTTCCGAGGCCGACGTGGCGGGGGAACGCCCCCTCGACCGAGAGGTCGGCGCCGGCCACGTCGAGCAAATCGACGGCTCGCTCGGCGAACTCGCGGACCACCGAGTGCTCGCAGGTCACCCCGTCTGCGGGCGTCGCCGAGACGCTGACCGTCGGCCGGTCGAGGCCGACGCCGAGGCTGCCGTAGATGCGCTCGCGAGCGAGGCTCAGGTTACAGAAGCCGAAGTGCAGGCGCGCGAAGGCCGTGACGCTGGCGCGGGTCATTCAGGGCATCGGGCAGAGACTCGCGGTGAAGACGACCACCTCGTCGGTGTCGTTGCGGGCGCCGTGTGCCACCCCGCGTTCGTGGTGGACGACGCCCGGGGCGTCGATTTCCTCCTCGTCGTCGCCCTGAATCACCGTCACCGTCCCCTCGAGGACGTGAAAGACGTTCGTCGAGTCGGCGTGTTCGTGTGCGTGGAGTTCCGCACCGGGACCCAGCGCGAAGGCCTTCACCAACACGTCGTCGCTGACGGCGAGTTCGGCGGTGAGCACCTCGTCGGGGTCCGGGTCGAGCGTCTCCAGTCGGTCGAGTGTCATGGGAGAGAAATCGACGGCCCGCGCCTTAACACGTGTGGCTCGGCGCGTCGCCGCTCAGGCCAGTTCCTCGGCGACCATGTCGACCCCGAACAGGTCGGGGTCCATCGCGAGGTCGGCCTGCCCGCGGGCGAACTCGGGCAGGGAGTCGTGGCTGTAGACGACGACGCGAACGTCGGGATTGTGGTCCTTGGCGACGGCGATGGCCGTCGCCTCGTCGAGGTCCGTGAGGACGAACAGGTCGGCGTCGTCGAGGCCGGCCTCGGCCAACACGGACGCGGTGAGGACGCCCTCGACACGCGCCACGTCGATGCCCTCACCTTCGAGTGCGGCGCCGAGGCCGGCGTCGTCCGGGCCGGCGAGGATGGCTCGCGTCATCACTCGTACTCGATGGTTGCGGGCGGTTTGTGGGTCACGTCGTAGACGACGCGGGCCACGTTGTCGTTCTCGCCCGTGATGCGACTCTGGATGCGCTGGAGCGTCTCCCACGGGAGGTCCTGTGCCCGCGCGGTCATGCCGTCACGGCTCTCGACGGAGCGCACGGAGACGACCCAGCCGTGGACGCGGTTGTCGCCCTTGACGCCCGTCGCCTTGCCGATGACGGCCGCGAAGGCCTGCCACGGGTCGTGTTCGGCGACTTCCTCTTCGACGACGTGACACGCCTCGCGAGCGACTTCCAACTTCTCCGCGGTCACTTCGCCGATGATACGGACGGCGAGGCCGGGGCCGGGGAAGGGCATTCGCTCGGAGACGACCTCTTCGAGGTCGAGGGCTCGCGCCACCTCGCGCACCTCGTCTTTGTACAGGTCGCGGACGGGTTCGACGATGCCGTCGAAGTCGATGACCTCGGGGAGGCCCCCGACGTTGTGGTGGGACTTGATGTTGCCCTCGCTCTCGATGCGGTCGGGGTAGATGGTCCCCTGCACGAGGTAGTCGGCGTCGGTGTCGCGGGCGGCGCGTTCGAACTCGCGGATGAACCCCTCGCCGATGACGTGGCGTTTCTCCTCGGGGTCGGTGACGCCTTCGAGGGCGTCGAGGAAGCGGTCCTTGGCGTCGACGACGCGGAGACTGTCCATGAACGCGAACGTCTCGCGAATCTGCTCGGTTTCGCCTTTGCGCATCAGCCCCGTGTCGACGTAGACAGGAGTCAGCTGGTCGCCGATGGCGCGGTAGGCGAGAGCGGCCGCGACGGACGAGTCGACGCCGCCGGAGAGCGCGATGATGGCGTTGGCGTCGCCGACTTCGCTGGCAATCTCCTCGGTTGCCTCGTCGATGAAGCTGTCGACGTCGACCATCAGGCCTGCACCTCCCGTTCCTCGTCGAGTTGTTCGAGCGTCGCGTTCACGAGGCCGACGAAGGGCGGACTCGCGCGGTCGGGTCGGGAGCGGAACTCGGGGTGGAACTGCGTCCCGAGGAAGTACGGGTGGTCGTCGAGTTCGACGATTTCCATGCGGTTCCCTGCGCGCCCGGAGAACGTGAGTGCTCCGGCTTCGAGGTCGTCGATGTACTCGGGGTTGACCTCGTAGCGGTGGCGGTGGCGTTCGGTACAGGAGTCGGCGTCATACACCTCGTGAGCGAGGGTTCCGGACTGGATGTCCGTCTCGTGGGCGCCGAGACGCATCGTCCCGCCGAGGTCTTCGAGGTCGTACTGCTCGGGCAGGAGGTCGATGACGGGGTAGGGCGTGTCCTCGTCGATTTCGGCGGAGTGGGCGCCCTCCAGACCGAGGACGTTCCGCGCGTACTCGATGACGGCCATCTGGAAGCCGAGACAGAGGCCGAGGAAGGGAATGTCGTTCTCGCGGGCGTAGCGGACGGCCTCGATTTTCCCCTCGGCGCCGCGGGACCCGAAGCCGCCGGGGACGACCACCGCGTCCGCCTCGCGGAGGCGTTCGGTGTGGTGGTCGCGCATCTCGTCGGCGTCGACCCACTGGACGTTCACTTCGACCTGTTCGTGGATGCCCGCGTGTTTCAGCGCCTCGTGAATCGACATGTAGGCGTCTTCGAGGGCGTATTTCCCGACCAGCGCCACGTCGATTTCGCCGGTTCGGTCGCGCGTGACGAGTTCCCGCCAGCGACTGTCGCGTTCGCCCTCGGGAAGCGCCTCGTCCGCGATGTTCAGTCGCTCCATCACGTACTCGTCGAGGCCCTCCTCTTCGACCATCAGGGGGACGTGGTAGATGTCCTCCACGTCGGGGTTCGAGAAGACGGCGTCCATGGGCACGTCACAGAACAGCGCTATCTTCTCCCGTGTCTCGGAGTCGAGGCGGTCCTCGCACCGGCCGACCAGCACGTCTGGCTGGAGGCCGATGGAGCGGAGTTCCTTCACGCTGTGCTGGGTGGGCTTGGTCTTCTGCTCGCCGTTTTTCGAGTACGGGACGAGCGTGACGTGGGTGAAGAGCACGTCGCCCTCGTCTTCCTCGTGGGAGAACTGGCGGAGGGCTTCGAGGTAGGGCATCCCCTCGATGTCGCCCACGGTGCCGCCGACTTCGACGATACACACGTCGGTCCCTTCGGCGGCCTCGCGGATGCGACGCTTGATGTCGTCGGTGATATGGGGGATGATCTGGACGGTGTTGCCCAGGTAGTCGCCCGCGCGTTCCTTCTCGATGACGTGCTTGTACGTCTTCCCCGTGGTGACGTTGTGGTCCGAGGTCATGTCGGTCCCGAGGAAGCGTTCGTAGTTACCGAGGTCAAGGTCGACCTCGCCCCCGTCTTTCAGGACGTACACCTCGCCGTGTTGGTAGGGGTTCATCGTCCCCGCGTCCACGTTGAGGTAGGGGTCTATCTTGACGGCGGTCACGTCGAAGCCCGCATTCGACAGGAGGCGGCCGGTGCTGGCGGCCGTGATTCCCTTGCCGAGCCCGGACATCACCCCGCCGGTTACGAAAATGAACTTCCGACCCAGTTCCGGGTCGTACCCTGTTTCGGGTTCCGTCGGCATAACGACCCTGCGCGAGCGCGCATCAAAATCGTTTCGCCTGGGCCCGCGGCGTGTGTCGCGTGGACACTCGTCGTGCGCGAACCGGTGGGTGGTGCCGGGACCACAGGATACGACCCCGTCGAAGTCGTGTCGCCGATATGGACCTTCCACCGCTCGGGTTCGGCACCTACCAGTTGACCGACCCGGAGGACTGCGCCGAAGCCGTCCGAACGGCGCTCGAAACGGGGTATCGACACGTCGACACCGCGGAGTATTACGAGAACGAAGCCGCCGTCGGCGAGGGCATCGCCACGAGCGACGTGGCCCGAGACGATGTCTGCCTCGCCTCGAAGGTGTGGCGTGACCGCCTCGGGCGCGACGAATTCCTCGCGAGTGCGCGCGAGCGTCTGGACTTGCTCGGCGTCGACGCCCTCGACCTACTGTACGTCCACTGGCCGCTCGACACCTACGACCCCGAGGAGACGCTGTCGGCGCTCGCGACGGCACGGGACGAGGGTCTGACCCACGACGTCGGCCTCAGCAACTTCACGCCCGCCCAGATGGACGAGGCCATCGACCACCTCGGCGAGCCACCCGCCGCCCACCAAGTCGAGCTGCACCCCCTGCTCCAACAGGACGAACTCCGCGCACACGCCGAGCGCCACGACTACCAGTTGGTCGCGTACGCGCCCATCGCGCGCAACGACGTGGCGGACGTGTCCGAAATCCAGCAGGTGGCCGAGAAACACGACGCGACGCCCGCGCAGGTGTCGCTAGCGTGGGTGATGGCCAAGGGCGTGACGGCCATCCCGAAGTCGGGGACGCCGTCGCACATCCGCGAGAACTACGCCGCCCGCGATATCGAACTCGACGAGGAGGACGTGGCTCGCATCGATAGCATCGACCGCGAGGAGCGAATCGTCGACTTCCCCGAAGCGCCCTGGAACGCATAGAGAACATCGGGTAACGTTTGGCACTTCGTCACGCTTTTTACAGCCCGCACTAAGGGTCGGACATGAGCGCGGACGACAAGTATCCCGAGGAGAGTGGCCGACGGCGATTCGTCAAGGGGGTCGTCGGTGGTTCGGCGCTCGCCGGCGTGGGCGCCCTCGGGACGGTCACCGTCAACAGCGCGACCGCTTCGCCCGGGTCCGGTGGAGGGACGACACAGGCGTGGGCCATCGAGAACACCGGCGGCCCGGCGCCGCGCGGCATGCCCCAGATTCCCCTCGAAATCGACTCCGAGGGGTACATCAAGGGCGTGTGGCCTTCCGTCGAAACCGTCGCACAGGGCGGGCGACAGGTGCAGGTGGCCGAGATGGACCTCGGCGGCACCACCTACTCCTCCGAGTGGTTCCAGTACTGTGGCGTCGAGGGATACGCGGGCATCCAGCCCGACTACGAGAGCGAGAACTACTTCCGCTCGGGGTCGAATCCGGCCTACGACTGGCAGTCCCAGAGGAAGGAGGGCGGCGACCGCTTCCACGTCGACGACTTCAGCGACTACGAGGAGTGGGGCAACGGCATCGGTACCGCGGGCGTCGGCAAGCCCGCGACCGGCCGCTGGCGCTCCGAGGACGCGGAAGACGTCATCCCGATCCAGCTGATGCGGAGTTCGCAAATCGAAGAGGCCGCACAGGACAACGAGTGGCTTCAGGCCAGTACGGACGAGGGCTTCATCGCGTGGCTCAACAAGTGTACGCACTTCTGCTGTGTGCCCGGCTACAAGCAGACGGAGGACGCCGCGCGCTTCGGCGACCCGAACAACGTCTACTGCCAGTGTCACCAGTCGACGTACGACCCCTTCTCGCTCGTCCAGACGCTGTTCGTCGCTCGACCCCGTCCCGACTAATCCTCCGTCGAGCCGGCGTTACGCGCGCCCACCGCTGACCGGCGGGAAGAGCGCGAGTTCGTCACCAGACTGGAGCGTCGTTGCCAACCCATTTCCAGCGCGGACGTTCTCGCCGTTCCGGAGGACGTTGATGTGGTCGGCGACGTTGCCGTCGTCGTCGAGGACACGGTCACGGAGTGCCGGGTAGGCGTCGAGCAGTTCGTCGAGCGCGTCGCCGACGGTCGCGCCCGGTTCGGTCTCAACGCGAATCTCCCGGTCGCCAGCCACCTCCGCGAGGTCCGCGAACAACTTCCACTGCATGGCTACCTCTCGCGCGCCGGCGGTCAAAGGAGTTGCGTCTCCTCGTCCGGGCCGCGACTCCGGGCGTCGAGTCGGCGGTACGTGTCGGGGCGACTGACGAGATACACCGAGTCACCGGCGGCGAGGGTTCGGTCGTCGGGCAGGTCGTCGATGCCGCCGTCGGCGCTTTTCACCGCGACCACCGTCGCATCGAGGGATTCGACGGTCGCACCGACGAGGTCGCTCCCCGCCGCGACGGTCAGGACGTACATCGTCTCCTCGGCGGCGCGAAGCAGGGACGCGAACTCGCGTTCGGCCTGCGGTTCGGTCGGGAGCGTCACCAGCCGATACGTCTCGTCGGCGTCGAGTCGGGGCGCGTCCTGTTCGTCGACGACCAGCGTCGCCACGTCGTCGACGTGCGCGCGGAGTTCGGCGGTCACGAGTCGCTCCGGTTCGGGACCGGTCCCCCACACCTGCACGCGGTCACCGGGACTGGCAGCGTTCGCGGGGTCGGCCCGCACCGCGATGGCGACGGTGCCCGGTGCGAGCGTCGGGCCGATGCCGGTAGCCCGACTGCCGAGCGCGAGATACTCGACGGTGCCATCCGCGGTCAGTTCGACGTCGACGTGGCCGACGCCGTAGTCGTCCTGCAGGCGCGTGACCAGTCGGTCTTCGAGTTCGGCGACAGTCAGGCGCCGCGGGAAGATGAGCGTCTTGCCCGCGAGCGTCTCCTTGATGGACTGGGCCACGGGGTCGTACCCATCGATGTCGCCGATGTCGTCGGCGTCCTCGGGGAGCGTCACGTCGGTGATGCGGCCGACGGAGCGGACGAGGCGACTCACCTCGACGTCGAGTTCACGCATGCCAGTGACGGCGAACACGTCCGTCGCGATGCGGTCACCGACGAGACGGCCCGCGGGCGCACCGAGGCCGCCAGCGCCGAGCGCCGCGACGTTGTAGAGCATGCGAGCGGTGTCGAAGATGCCCGTCGACCCGCTGAGAAGGTCGGAGAAGACGCCGACGGTGTTGAGCGTCAGCGCCACGCCGGAGAGGCCGAACAACACCGACAGCCACAGCGGTAACCGGGCCTTCGTGTACCAGCGATAGACGAGCGCCGAGGCACCGCCGACGACGGCGGCACCGACGCCGAACGCGAGCAGTTCGGCGAGCGTGCGGAGCAGCGTCGAGTCGACAGCTGGGGCCGACACCTGTAGGACGCTCATGCCACGGCCCCCCGGAACGAGGTTATCGCGTCGTTCGTCCCGACGACGAACAGGTCGTCACCGGCGGTGAGCGCCTGCGAGCCGCGGGGTGCGAACTGCCAGTTCCCCTCGTGGCGGACGGCGAGCACCGTCACGCCGTGCGTGTCGCGGACGGCGGCGTCGCCGATGGTCGTACCCGCGAGTGGGGCCCCTTCTCGAACCGCGACTTTCTGAATGCGGTTCCCCGCCCAGCGGAGCAAGGAGAGGAGTTCGTACTCGCGGCGGGTGCCCCGAGACTGGACGGTGAGGCGGTCGACGGTGTCCCCGAGCAACGACGACGCCTGACTGGCGTCGACGGCGACGGTGAGGCGTCCGTCACCGCCGTCGGCGACGGGGAGCGACGGACTGAGCGTCGGGTCGGGAGCCACGTCGGTGCCGCCGTCGGTGTCTGCGACTCGCATCGCGGCGTCGCGAGCGTGGTCGCTACGCAGGCTGACGACGGTGCCGCGGTAGCGGCGGTCGGGGGTCGCGAGCGACACCTCGTCGCCGCGGGCGGTGCCCGTGGGCAGGAGCGCCCGAACCGAGACGCCGCGCTTGCCCGAGGGGATGCGCTTCGACAGCCCACCGAGTGGCGGCGCGGCGGCGACTGTCGCCGTCGCTCGCTCGTCCAGCGTGACCGACACGTCCGCGAGGTCGAACTCCGTGCGGAGGCGGTCGGCGACCCGCGACTCCAGTTCGACGAGCGGTACGTCCGCGGGGAACGTACTCGACCACTCCCGAATCTCGCTCCGGAGGTCGGCGGGGACGGCGGGGTAGCCCTCCATGTCGTCGATGTCGCCCGAGATGCGCACCTCGACCAGCCCGCGTCCGCCGACGAGTTCGACCACGTCGGCCGAGAGGGTGCGGTTGGTGAGCTTTCGGAGGGAGAGCTTGCGGGGGAACTCAGCGCCCATCTTGTCGCCGACGCTGTGGGCGTAGAGTGACAGCATCAACACGAAGATGACCGCGACGCTGAGTCGGACCTGACTCGCCGACTGCGTGAACGTGGGGTCGTTGAGCGCCATCAGCCCGCCGTTGACGCCCGCGATGGCGACAGAGAGAACCACGACACCGAGGGCGGGTATGGTGACGCCGGTGATGTACTTGAACGCGAAACCGAACCCCCACGCGACCAGCGCCGGGACGATGCCCGTCAGAACCCCGAGATAGAGTCCGAATAGCACCTCGACCGGGAAGGAAGCCATGGTCCGGTCTGGGCGCGGACGACTAATAGTGGTTGCGTGCGAACGCCCGGGCGACGACGAGTGGTTTATCAGTCGGGCGCGTGAGCGTAGGTCAATGGCTGTGAGTCGGGGTGACCAACTCCTCGGCGTGCGCGCTGCGGTCGGACTCACCCTCCTGGCCGGTGCGCTCTCGATGGTGACTGGTCTCGTCCACATGGGGTCGCCCACGGGGCGGCCCCTCGTCCCCTTTGTCCCGCCCGTCGCCCGCACCACCGCCGGGTTTACCGGGACGCTCACCGGCTTCCTCTTGCTCGGGAGTGCGCTCGGCCTGCGGCGAGGGCTGCGCTCTGCGTGGTACTCGACGCTCTGTCTGCTGGTCGTCTCGGCGGCCCAAGGGCTGATACAGGCGAGCGAAACGTCGGTCCCGCTGGTGGTGCTGTCGGTGCTGGCTCTGCCCGCCGTCGCCCTCAATCGGCGTCGCTTCGACCGGACGGTCGACTTCTCGGCGTCGCAGATTGCCGCCTTCCTCGCCCTCGGTGGCTCGCAGGTGTACATCACGACCGGCGCGTACGCTCTCAACGAGCAGTTCAACGGCCTCGACACGCTCGTCGACGCCCTCTACTTCTCCATCGTCACGTCCAGTACCGTCGGCTACGGCGACATCACGCCGGATACGGCGGTGGCACGGCTGTTCGCAATCTCGGCGCTCGTCGTCGGCACCGCGAGCTTCGCCATCGCGCTCGGTGTCCTGCTCACCCCGGCCATCGAGGCCCGACTCGTCAAAGCACTCGGTAAAATGTCACAATCAGAACTCGACTTGCTCGACGACCACATACTCGTGCTCGGGTACGGAGACCTGACCGAAGCACTCATCCAAGAACTGAACGGCAAAGCACCCTTCCTCGTCATCGTCCCCGACGAGGACATCTCGCGACGACTCAGCGAACGCGGTGTCGATACGCTCGTGGGCGATACCAGCGACGAGGCGACGCTTCAGCGCGTCCACATCGAGGACGCGCGGGCCGTCGTCGCCGCGACGAACGACGACGGCGCGGACGCGCTTGCGGTGCTGACCGCGCGCCAACTCGCGCCGGACGTCCACATCGTCGCCGCGGCGACCCAGCGCGAGAACGTCGACAAACTCCGGCGGGCGGGCGCCGACACCGTCATCAGTCCCGCGAGCATCGGCAGCCACCTGCTGGTCGAATCCGCGCTCGGCGGCCGGGACGTAGACACCGAGGCCATCGCGGACCGCTTGCTCGACGAAATCTAGGAGTTCCCGCGGTCGAACACCGCCACGTCGCAGTCGACGTCGCGCAGGCGCTCGAATGTCGGCGGCGAGACGAACCGCGAGGCAGGGGAGCGCTCGCCGGACGACCCGACGAACAGCAGGTCGTACGCGCCGGCGTTGGCGCCGATGAAGGCCGTAATCTCGCTGCGAGCGACGCGTGTCTCCACGTCCACCTCGATCGTCTCGGCGAGGTCGGCCAGTCGCTTCTCGGCGGTTCGGCGCTCCACCTCCGCGTCGATGCAGGTGCAGACGCTCAGACTCCCAATCCGGCCGACCAGCCGCGCCGCGAAATCGAGCATCGCGTGGGCGGTGTCGCCGGGTTTGGCGACGGTGACGAGCACCCGTCGCCAGCGACGCGCGCCGGTCGTCGGACGAAAGGCGATGGTGTCGAATCGGCTGTTGAACACGCCACGGACGTACCCCGAGAGCAGTCCGCGGTCCTCCTCGTACGGCGTGACCACGAGGTCACAGTTCGTGTTCGACGCCGTCTCGATGGTCGTCGACACCGGCGGGCCGCGAGCGACGACCACGTCACAGGGAACGCCCGCTTTCGTCCGGACAGTTCGGGCGGTCGATTCGAGGCGCTCGGCCGTCTCCGCGGCCACGTCGTCGAGCGACGGGTCATCAGCGGCCTCGTCTGGGTCGAGCACCGCCAGCAACACCACCTTCCCGGCGTCGTGTGAGGCGGCGAGTGAGGCTCCGAACAGGGCCGTCGTCTCCGCGCGTTCGTGGTCGCCACGCATCGGAACGAGGACGTGGTCGTCGCTCTTGGCGGTGTCGTAGAGGTACTGCGAGCGGCGTTCGTAGAAGCGAGCGCGCCAGACCGAGAAGACGACGGCGACGAGGCCGCCGAAGACGGCGACGCTCGTGACGTACGCCTCGGGCGAGACGTCGTCGGTGACGAGGACGAGAAGCGCCGTCGAGAAGGCGGCGGGTTCCTCCACGTCGAGCAGCCACGTCACGGCGCCGGTGAGGAAAATCGAGAGCGCGGCGCTGGCGGGCGAGACGACCCAGCCCGTCGCCACAGGCATCGAGAGCCAGATAGCCGCCCACCCACAGCACGCGCCGACGACGAGGCCGATGACGAATCGATGGGGGGAGGCGTAGCGCCCCTCGGGGTCCGAAAAGAGGGTGTACGTCCCGGAGGCGAGTGGCGGGAAGAGCAGGAAGGAGAGTTCGGCGAGGGCGTTCGAGATGAAGGTGACCGAGGCGATGAGCAGGGGCACCGCCACCAGTACCGTCAGGTGGAGGAGGTTGCCGGTGTCCTGTAGCCAGCGACTGAAAGCGTCGAGTTCGCGCCGTTCGAATCGTCGCACGCGACGAGCTGCGGCGACGAGACGAGCGAGAACTCGGTCGAACATCCTATCCGAGCGTCGCGGTGGCGTCGAGGGCGAGTTCGATCATGCGCTCGACGTTGTTGCGGGCCTTCGGCGGGAGTTCGTCCTCGGTGGCGTCGCCGCTCCCCTTCTGCGTGCCGGCGACGAGGTTGCCGTCGACGGTGCAGATGGCGCCCGCACGAAGCCCCTTCCGTCGGGCGAGGGTGAAGAGCGCCGCGGCCTCCATCTCGACGGCGAGCAAGCCCGCCGCCTCCCAGTCCTCGACGTAGTCGTCGGTTTCGGCGTAGAAGGCGTCGTCGGTGACGACGGGGCCGACGTGAATCGCCTCGTCGTTCGACTCGGCGGCGGCGACGAGCGCCGACACCACGTCGTGGTCGGGGACGGCGGGATACTCGACGCGCTCGTAGCGCTTGGTCGTCCCCTCCTCCTTGGCGGCGGCGGTGGCGACGACCATGTCACCGATTTCGATGTCGGCTTGGAGCGCGCCGGTCGTTCCGGGGCGGATGACCGTCTCGACGCCGACGGCCGCGAGCTCTTCGAGGGCGATGGCCGCCGAGGGCGACCCGACGCCGGTCGAACAGATGGTCAGGGGCACGCCCTCGTACTCGGCGTTGCACAGGTGATACTCGCGGTTGTGCGCCAGTTCTTCGACGGAGCCGTCGTCACAGGCGTCGGCGATGCGCTCGACCCGATCGGGGTCGCCGGGGAGCAACGCCACGTCGTGTACGTCGCCCGTGTCGACTCGAAGATGCGGCTGCAGTGCCATACAGGCCCCTCGCGCCGCAGGGGAGAAAAACGTTCCCGGCACGCCACGAATCGAAATTCGGTGAAGGTTCGGTGAGCGTTCGGCGGGGGTTGGGCCGTGGTTCGGTAACACCTCGGAAAATCATCATATGTGTGTCCGGCCTCTACCGATATGCAATGACGGACGACAACTCCCAGACGGGCTGGCTCGATTGGATCGTCGACGACCTGCGCGGCGAATCGGCGGCGTCGCGGCGACAGTTCCTGCAGCGGTCGGCCGCGGCAGGCGCCGGAACGCTCGCGCTCTCCATCGCGGGGTCGAACGCCGCGCTGGCACAGGAGGCCGAGAGCGACGAGACGACCGACGTCGACGTGTTGAACTACGCGCTCACGCTCGAACACCTCGAACACGCGTTCTACCGCGACGGCCTCGAACGGTTCGGCGAGAACGACTTCGAGCGCGCGCAGACGCTCAACGGGTTGGCGTACCGAACCCGGAAGGACGTCCGCCCCAACTTCGAGGCGATTCGCGACCACGAGAAGGCACACGTCGACACGCTGACGACGGTTATCGGCGACCTGGGCGGCGACCCGGTGGCCGAGGCGTGTTACGACTTCGGCGTCGAGGACGTGGACGACTTCATCGCCGTCGCGGGCGTGCTGGAGAACACGGGCGTCTCGGCGTACGACGGCGCGATTTCGATGATCGAGAACGCGGACCTGCTGACGGCGGGCGCGACCATCGCCACCGTCGAGGGGCGGCACGCGGCGTACCTGAACACCCTGAACGAGAAGGACCCGTTCCCGGAAGCGTTCGACGACGCACAGAGCATGAGCGAGATTCTGGACGCGGCTGGTGGGTTCATCGTCGACTTCTGAGGCAGTCCCCCTGCCGGTGGGCTTACCGTGGTGGTCACTCTGCAACTGAATGATGGAGGCCCGCCTCTGGTACGTGCTCACCGGTACCCGCGGTGGCGTCAACCGTATCAGGCTCCTCCAATCGCTCGACGAGCGACCGAGAAACACCAACCAGCTCGCCGAGGAACTCGACCTCCACTACAAGACCGTCCAGCACCACCTCGACGTGCTGGTGGACAACGGCGTGTTGCGAAGCAGCGGCGACGACTACGGGGCGGTGTACCTGCCGACACCGCAGGCGGAGGACCACTGGGACCTCGTCGAGGAGATAATCGAGCAGGTGGACTGAACATGACGACAACACTCACGGCGGACAGGTTGCGTTCGACGGACGGTGGGCGAGGATGAGCGTGTGGACCGACATCGCGCGACTCGCCACCGTCGTGAACGTGTGCTTGCTCATCGCACTCGGCTACGTCTGGGGGCGCAACTACCTCGCGGTGCGGACGAAACACACCCTCGGACTCCTGCTGTTCTCCGTCTTCCTCCTCGCGGAGAACGGCCTGACGCTCTACTACTACCTGCTGGACCCGGACCTCTCGATATGGTACAGCACGCAGATGCCCGTCATCGTCTGGCGGGCGACGATGACGCTCCACGTCCTCCAAGCGCTCGGGCTCGCCTTCCTGACGTGGGCCACCTGGGACTAGGCACAACCGTCTCTTTTAGCGACCAACACACACAACCCGCTGGCTGGTGACGGGCGGTGTATGCCCCTCCAACGACGACAGTTACTGACCGCCGGCGCGACTGCCGGCCTCGTCGGCCTCGCCGGCTGTCTCGACTCGCTCCGCGGCGACGACACGTCTGACGACGCCGACACCAGCCTCCGACTCTACCTGTCCGACGCTCCCACGCCCCTGCGCGACGGGTACGTCGTCGACTTCGCGGAAACGGAGCGCCCGGACGACGACGAGGCGTTCGCGGCGGCGCTCGCCGGCGAGACGTACACGACCCAGCAGCGGACGCCCTTCGGCGCCCAGTCCGACGACCCGCGCTACGCCCGCCACGAGGGGACGTACTACCGCCTCGGCCACGTCGTCGTGAACGAACGCGCAGTCACGCATCCCGTGGTTCGACTGGCGGAAGTCGCCGACGCCGAGTCGAGCGACGCGCCGTCGGCCGTCGACGCCGATTCGCTCTCGGAGGCCGACCAGACCGCCGTCCACGTCGCCCACATGGCGGCCCGAGCGCGGGGCAACGTCGGCGGCGCGCCGTGGGGACTCGTCCAGCGCGGCGGGTACGTCTACCGCGGCGAGGAGCGGGCGAGCGAGAGCCGACTGCTCGGCGACGACGCCCCCTCGCACGTCGCCTACCGCGAGACGATGTACGAACTCCGGGTGAGCCGAGAACGGTTCTACGAACCCGTGTACCGAGCGACGGTCGACCCGGTCGCCGAGTCGCCCGAGCGGATGGAGGCGATTCTCCGCGCGCAGTTCGTCGACACTCGTCTGTCGGGCGACTCGCTCTCGGCCGAGGCGCGGTCAATTCTCCGGACAGCGCAAGGTGAACACTACGAGGAGTCACACCCCTACTCCGAAGCATTCCGTTCGGTGCTAACCAGTCTTCACGCCCGCGCGTACCTCGACGGCAACATCGAGAAGGACGCGTACACCGAGGACCCGGGCGTCGGGATGGCGCTGTACGACGGGCGGTACTACGACTACCAGTTGCGGTTCGTCTAGGCGACGGCGAAGAGCAACACGTTGTGAACGCCGGGGCCGAGTCCGACGGCGGCGACGAAGCCGAGGAGGAGTCGCCCCTGTGTCGGCGCCTCGCGGACCGTTTCCGCGAGGGCGGCGACCACCGCGGCGGCGACGGCGAGTTTCACGAGGACGAACAGCCACCCGCTTCCAACGAGCGATGCAGTGGGGAGCGACGCCGCGAACTCGAGGATGACCGCTGAGAGTGGCGTTCGCTCGCCGAAGCCGAGGAGGTCGACGCCGACGGCCGTCGAGACGCCGTCGAGGGCGTGGGCGACGACGGCGAGGACGCCCGGCGCCCCGGTGACGGTGGCGGCGGGGACGGCGCGGCGAAGGGCGCCCCACGTCGCCGCGGCGGCGACGGCGGTGCCGACGAGGATGCCGAGCGACGGGAGGAGGCGGAGCGACCCGCGTTCGAGACCGACGCCGACGACGGTGACGGCGGGCGGGACGAGGGCGAGACAGCCGGCGGCGGCGAGGAGTCGTGGCGTCGACGCACTCACTCGCGCCGTGAGGAGCCACGCCGCGCCAGCGACGACGGCGACGGAGAGGTAGACGGCGGGCGTGCCGGCGAACGGGCGCACGACGGCGGGGAGCGTACCGAGCACGTAGAGGACGTGCAGCGCGGAGCCGAGCACCATCCACGGCGCGAACGCGAGGACGGTCAGGTCGGTGACCGGCGGACGGTGCCGGCGAAGGAGCCCACCCACGACGACGAGGCCGGCGACGAGTGCGACCAAGTAGGGCGCGGGCGGGAGCGCGAATCCCTCGGGGAGGACGGCCATGGAGGATGAGCGGTGAGTCGGCGGGAAAGCCTTACGCTCCGCCGCGGCAAGGGGCGGGCATGGACCGAGCCGACTTCGCCGCCTGCATCGACCACACCGTCCTCGGCCCGGAGACGACACTCGCCGACGCGGAACGCGTCGTGCGCGAGGCGGCCGACCACGGCATGAACGCCTGCATCCCGCCGTGTTACGTGCGCGAGGTGGCCGACGTGGCGCCGTCGGTGACGCTGCTGACCGTCGTCGGGTTCCCGCACGGCCAGCACGCCCCGGCGGCGAAGCGCGAGGAGGCAGTCGGGGCGTGGGACGACGGCGCCGACGAACTCGACGTGGTTGTGAACGTCGGCCGACTCAAGGCGGGCGACGACGCGGCCGTCGTCGAGGAGCTCTCCGAACTCGTCGCGGCGGTGCCCGTTCCGGTGAAAGTCATCGTCGAAGCGTCGCTGCTGAACGAGGAGGAGCTGCGCCGGGCGGCGGCGGCGGCCGTCGACGCCGACGCCGACTACCTCAAGACCGGGACGGGGTTCGCGGGGCCAGCGACCACGGAGGACGTGGCCCTCCTCAGCGAGTATCTGCCGGTGAAAGCGAGCGGCGGCATCGGGACGGCGGAGGCGGCGCGAGCGATGCTGGACGCGGGCGCGACGCGCATCGGCGCCTCGGCGGGCGTCGAGTTGGTCGAGGAATTTTAGTCGCGCAGTCGGGAGATATCGGCGGCGACGAAATCGGTCGGGGCGGACCGTTTCGCTTTTCTCCGCGCGGGCGCAAGTTAGCGACACACCGAATGGCCCGCTATCACATCGAGACGTACGGGTGTACGGCCAACCGCGGCGAGAGCCGAGCCATCGAGCAACGGCTTCGCGACGGGGGGCACCACCCCGCGGAGGGTCCCGCCGACGCCGACGTGGCCATCCTCAACACCTGTACGGTCGTCGAGAAGACGGAGCGGAACATGCTCCGTCGGGCCGAGGAACTGCAGGACGAAACCGGTGACCTCGTCGTCACGGGCTGTATGGCGCTGGCCCAGGGCGAGGAGTTCGCCGACGCTGACATCGACGCCGACGTGGTCCACTGGGACCAGGTGCCCGAGGCGGCGATGAACGGCGAGTGTCCGACGACGACGCCGGACACCGAGCCGATTCTCGACGGCGCCATCGGCATTCTCCCCATCGCTCGCGGCTGTATGAGCGACTGCTCGTACTGCATCACCAAGCGGGCGACGGGCAAACTCGACTCGCCGCCCGTCAAGGAGAACGTCGAGAAGGCGCGGGCGCTAATCCACGCGGGCGCGAAAGAGATTCGTATTACGGGACAGGACACCGGCGTCTACGGCTGGGACCGCAATCAGGGCGAGAGCCTCCTGCCCGAACTGCTGGACCGCATCTGCGACATCGAGGGTGATTTCCGGGTGCGCGTCGGCATGGCGAACCCGAAGGGCGTTCACGGCGCCCGCGAGGAGCTCGCCGACACGTTCGCTGCGAACGACGAACTCTACAACTTCCTGCACGCGCCGGTGCAGTCGGGGTCGAACGACGTCCTCGGCGACATGCGCCGCCAGCACCGGGTGGAGGAGTTCCTCGAAGTCGTCGAGACGTTCGACGACCGACTGGACGAGTGGACGCTGTCGACGGACTTCATCGTCGGCTTCCCCACCGAAACCGAGGCGGACCACGAGCAGAGCATGGACCTCCTGCGCCGGGTCCGCCCCGAGAAGATCAACGTCACCCGCTTCTCGAAGCGGCCGGGGACCGACGCCGCGGAGATGAAAGGGCTGGGCGGAACGCTCAAGAAGAAGCGCTCGAAGGCGATGTCGGAACTGAAACGCGAGGTAGTTGGCGAGGCACACGAGTCGATGGTCGGTGAGCGCCGAGAGGTGCTCGCGGTCCGACCGGGCACCGGCGACTCCGTGAAGTGTCGCGACGGCGCCTACCGGCAGGTCATCGTCCAACACGCCGACGACCAGGGGGTCGAACCCGGTGACTTCGTGGAGGTCGAGATAACCGGCCACGAGACGATGTACACCTTCGGAACGCCGGTCTGAGGCGCGGAACCGACGCGGTTTTTATCCTGCTGGCGGAGAGACGCGTATGGCCAAGTGGCTCCGAAGCGGCCTCCGTCGAGACATCTGCGTCGTCGTCGCGAGCGAGGGCGACCCCACGGCACAGGAGTGTAAAGCGGCGCTCGAATCACAGTACGACGGGCGAATCGAGCCATCGCAGTTCTACGGTGCGCTCGACACGCTGACGGAGAAGGGTCACCTCACGAAGCGCGTCGACGGCATCCACGACCGGTACGCGCTCACCGAAGCGGGGGAGCAAGCGCTCCGCGACCACTACGAGTGGGTGCGCGAGGCGCTCTAACGGGTCGTCGTCGACGCCGAGGAGCGGTCGGCGGCGTCTTTCCACTCGCCCAAGCCGGCCGGGTCGAGGTGGACGTGGACGTCGGAAACGGGTTCGATTTCGCGGACGCGCTGGTGGAGTTCGGTCTCGATGTCGTGGGCTTCCGCGAGCGTGTGGTCGCCGTCGATTTCGGCGTGGAACTCCACCTCGATGACGTGCCCGGAGTAGTAGGCGACGAAGTCGTGAATCCCCCGTACCTCGGGGTGTGAGCGGATGGCCGCCTCGATGCGCTCGCGTTCGTCCGGCGGCGGCGCGCTGTCGGAGAGGTAGCGGACGTTCTCTCGCGAAATTTCGATACCTTGGTAGATGACGAGCAGGCTCACCACGCCCCCGGCTATCGGGTCGAGAATCGGGTAGCCGAAGGCCATGCCGACGACGCCGGCGAAGGCCGCGAGCGTCGTGTACACGTCGTTCTTGCTGTCAGCGGCGAGGGCGCGCAGACTCGGGGAGTCCACGTCGCGGTTGACGACGACGGTGTACCAGTAACAGGCGTAGCGGACGACGAGTGCGAACACGAGGCCGGCGACGAGGATGGCGCTGTACTCGGCAGTCGGGCCAGCAAGGAGCGCGTGGCCCGCGTCGTAGAGGAGTTTCAAGCCGAGGATGACGAGGACGCCGCCGACGAACAGCGCGGCGAGGGGTTCGAACCGGTCGTGGCCGTGGGGATGGGAGTCGTCGGCGTCGTCGTAGACGAAGCGACCCCAGACGAGGACGACGGCGCTGGCGAGGAGGTCAGCGACGGAGTGGGCGGCGTCGGCCATGAGCGCGAGACTGCCGAAAGTGAGGCCGAGCGCTCCCTCGACGACGATTTTGAGGACGTTCGAGGCGACGTTGACCCACGACGCCTTGAGGAACGATGCGCGGTCCTCGCTCATACCTCAGCAAAGACCCTAATGCCACATAAGGCGTGCCATTAGACGCATAGAAGGCAGCTTTCGAGTGAGTCTAATCGAAGGCAAACTGGACGGCGCTGTCGTCGCCGGGGGCGGTCGCCTCGGGGAGTTCGGCGAAGGCGTCGTGGAGGCGGGCGTACGTCTCGTCGACGGCTTCGACGATGACCGACGTGTCCGCGACGACGGGCATGAAGTTGGTGTCGCCCTCCCACCGCGGGACGACGTGCGTGTGGAGGTGGTCGTCGATGGAGCCACCGGCGGCGCCGCCGCCGAGGTTGAGACCGGCGTTGTAGGCGTCGGGTTCGAACGCCCGGTCCATCGCGTCGAAGGTCCGCTGTTTGAGGCGGGCGTGGTCGAGGAGGGTCGCGTCGTCGAGGGCCCCGTACCGTCGCTCGTGGGCGTACGGGATGACCATGACGTGGCCGGGGTTGTAGGGGTAGTTGTTCAGGATGACGAAAGCGTGGTCGCTGCGCGCGACGATGCGACTGGCTCTGTCGTCGTCGCGCGCGGGTAGCACGCAGAACGGACAGCCGTCGATGTCGTCGTCGCCGTCGCGAGTCACCCACTCGATGCGCCACGGGGCGAACAGTTGGTCCATACCGTCAGCGGGGCAGCCACGGATATATACTGTCGGCTCCCGGTCGCGTCGCGTCAGAAATCCGGCAGACGCTGGAACGTTCTCACGGCTGAGAACCCGGTTCATCCCGGATTAACCGGGTTTAATCCGGGTTAACCGACTGCCGGGCTTATGCAACCAGCACGGAAACGCCCGACGTGATGAAGGCGAAACGACCCGACCCGAACACCAACCGCGAACGGTGTCCCGACTGCGGCCGAGAAACCAGACACGAGGTCCGGGTAGAGATTCGAACCGAGAACCCCGCATCGTCGAACGCGGCGTTCTCGCGGGAACCCTATCGGGTGTCTGTCTGCGACGTCTGCGAAGCGGAGTCGATTCAGCGGATGAACGACGCTTAGGCAGTCGTAACCTCACACCCGTCTTCGGTGACGATGAGGGTGTGTTCGGCCTGACTGACCAGACAGCCGTCTTCCTCTTTCAGTACTGGGTAGCCGTGGATGACGTCCTGTTGCTTGAGTCGTCGGAGCGCCATCTCGGCGCGAGAGGCGTCCAGCCATCGGGCCGCGAAGGGGAGCGTGCGGTACTCCGAGGTGACCTGGTCCAAGACCTGTCGGGCCTGTCGGTTGCGGACGGAGCGTTCGCGTTCCAGCCCGTAGATTTCCTCCTTGGCGCCTTCGCTCACCTTGCCGCGGCCGTCGGTGGCGAACGGTTCGATGGCGATGACGTCGCCGACCTGTAGCTCGGCGCCGTGTTCGACGCCGCGGTTGGGGACGCTCGGCGCGGTGTGGGCGTCCCACTGTTCGACGCCGTGACCGGAGAGGTTGAGGACGGGCGTGTAGCCGTAGCCGCGGATGACGTCCTCGATTTCGCCGCCGATGGTGCCGGTGTCGGCGCCGGGTTCGACGGCGTCGATTGCCACGTCCAACGCTTCCTCGGCCGCTTCGACCATCTCCGGGTTGCCGGAGAGGTCTACCGTCGTCGCGGCGTCGGCGATGTAGCCGTCGACGTGGACGCCCACGTCGAGACAGACCATCTCCTCGCCGAACTCGGTGTCGTCGTCGCGGGCGGGCGTGGAGTGGCTGGCCTCCTCGTCGATGCTGATGTTGACGGGGAAGGCGGGGCCGTCGGCGAGTTCGTAGATGCGTTCCTCGGCGTGTTCGGCCACTTCCAGGTGCGTGACACCCGGTTCGACCATCTCGGCTGCCTCGTCGAGGACGGTCCGCAACGCCTCACCGGCCTGGCGATACTTCTCGACGGTTTCCTCGTCGAGGGGTCCTACGCTCATGGGCGCTCTTGGCGTGAGTCGGGGAAAGAGGTTGCGGCATGGGCGACGGGAGTGCGACAGCGACCCCCGCACGGGACGGCCGCGTTCGGGGAGAACGGCAGTTCTTTCACGCTGGTCGGTGAATTCGGCGACGATATGAGCTACGACAGAGTCGAGGTTCCTGACGACGGTGAGCGCATCACCGTCGACGAGGCGACCGGCGAACTCGACGTACCGTCGAATCCGATTATCCCCATCATCTACGGCGACGGTATCGGCACGGACGTCGGCCCGGCGGCCCAGTCCGTCCTCGAAGCGGCCGCGGAAGCGACGGGCCGTTCCATCAGTTGGATGCGACTCTACGCGGGCGAGTCGGCCCGCGAACGCTACGACGAGAACCTGCCCGAGGAGACGGTCGAGGCCATCCGCGAACACCGCGTCGCCATCAAGGGTCCGCTGACGACGCCCGTCGGGAGCGGGTTCCGGTCGCTGAACGTCGCCCTCCGGAAGAAGCTCGACCTCTACACGAACATGCGGCCGACCTACCATCTCGACGGCGTCCCCTCGCCCGTCACCCACCCCGAGAAGATGGACATGGTCAACTTCCGGGAGAACACCGAGGACGTCTACGCCGGCATCGAGTGGGAGGCCGGCACCGAGGAAGTGGAACGAGTCCGCGAGTTCGTCGAGGAGGAGATGGGCTTCGACAACACCATCCACGACGGCCCGGTCGGCATCGGTCTCAAGCCCATCTCGGAGTTCGGGAGCAAGCGCCTCATCCGACAGGCCATCGAGTACGCCCTCGAGAACGACCGCGACTCGGTGACGCTCGTCCACAAGGGCAACATCATGAAGTTCACCGAGGCGGCGTTCCGCGACTGGGGCTACGAAGTCGCCGCAGAGGAGTACGGCGAGAACGTCATCACCGAGGACGAACTCTGGGACGAGTACGACGGCGAGGCGCCCGAGGACGTGGTCGTCGTCAAGGACCGCATCGCCGACAACATGCTCCAGCAGTTGCTGACGCGGACGGAGCAGTACGACGTGCTGGCGATGCCGAACCTCAACGGCGACTACCTCTCGGACGCCGCGGGCGCCCAGATTGGCGGCCTCGGCATCGCGCCGGGCGCCAACCTCGGCGACGGGCGCGTCCTCGCGGAACCCGTCCACGGTTCGGCGCCGAAGTACGCCGGCGAGGACAAGGTCAACCCGACCGCGATGATTCTCTCCGGGCGCATCATGCTCGAACAGCTGGGCTGGGAGGACGCCGCGGACCTCGTTCGCGACGCCGTCGAGGAGACCATCTCGTCGGGCAAGGTCACCTACGACCTCCACCGACAGATCGAGGGCGGCACCAAACTCGCCACCAGCGAGTACGCCGAGGCGGTCGTCGAGAAGATTCACGAACTGGCGTAAGCCACGCGGTGTGTCACCATCCTGCGTTCGGATGCTGACAATATCGCGCGGGATTCTACACTAATTTATAGCCGGAGGGGCAGGTGAGGGTATGAGCGAGCCACACGTGCTACTGCTCGGTGCACCGGGTGCAGGGAAAGGGACGCAGAGCAAGCGCCTCGCCGACGAGTTCGGCATCGAACACGTCACGACGGGCGATGCCCTCCGCGCGAACAAGGACATGGACATCAGCCACATGGACACGGAGTACGACACGCCGCGTGCGTACATGGAGGCTGGCGAACTCGTCCCCGACGAAGTCGTCAACGAAATCGTCAAGACGGCGCTGCAGGAGGCCGACGGCTACGTCCTCGACGGCTATCCCCGCAACCTCGACCAGGCCGAGTATCTCTCGGACATCACCGACCTCGACGCCGTCGTCTTCCTCGACGTAAGCAAATCGGAACTCGTCGACCGCCTCACCGGCCGGCGTGTCTGTGACGACTGCGGCGCCAACTACCACGTCGAGTTCAGTCCGCCGGAGACGGAGGGCGTCTGTGACGACTGTGGCGGCGACCTGATTCAGCGAGACGACGACACGGAAGACACCGTCCGCGAGCGACTCCGCGTCTACGAGGAGAACACCGAACCGGTCGTCGAACACTACCGCGACGAGGGCGTCCTCGTCGAAATCGACGGCGAGGGGACGCCGGACGAAGTGTTCGAGGCCATCCGCGACGAAGTCGCCGACGCGGCCTGAGCGCGGTCGCAGTTCTCTTTTTTGCGCGGTCCCGGCGGGAGGCAGAGTAAAAGCTTCATAACTGTCGGGGGGAAACTGCCACCAATGGCACGGATCGAGCAGAAGGTGCGAACCCTCGTCTCCGAGGACGCGGAGATGGAGACCGTCATCGAGACGATCCTCGACCGCGCGGACGAGACGGGCGAGGTCAAGTGGGTCGACGTCCGCGAGGACATCTCGAGTGGCCAGTGGGGCCGCCTCATCGAGAAGGGTATCCTGATCGACGGCGAGACTGGCTTCCGACTGGACGACCCCGAGGCGACTCGCGACGCCCTCGAAGACGAGACGGTGACCGCGAGTTCGAGCGACGGGGAGTCGTCGTGGTCGAAATGGGACAAGGGCGCAGCGGTCGTCAGTATCGGCCTCTTCGCTGGCTACTCGTGGGCGCCGATGCGGAACCTCATCGGGTCCGCGATGAACGTCGCGCTCGGTCCGCTGAACTCGATGCTCCCCTTCTACGCCGTCGTCATGATTCTGGCCGTCGTGACGGGGCTGTACTCCACCATCCTCCAGGCGAACCTGATGGACAGCGAGAAGATGGGCGAGTATCAGGCGAAGATGCAGGAGATTCAGGAGAAACGCAAGGCGGCCAAAGAGCGCGGCGACGACGAGGCCCTCGACCGCATCCAGGACGAGCAGATGGAGGCCATGGGCGACCAGATGGGCATGTTCAAAGAGCAGTTCCGACCGATGGTGTGGATCATGTTCCTCACTATCCCGGTCTTCCTCTGGATGTACTGGGGCGTCGGCATCGGCGCGAACGCGAACCCGGTGTTCGACCTCCAGCCACTGGTCCTACCGCTCGTCGGTGAGAAGGCGTGGACCGCGCAGGCGCTCGGCCCGATTCAGGTGTGGATTGTCTGGTACTTCCTCTGCTCGATGGGCTTCACCCAGATCATCCGCAAAGGGCTGAACATCGACATCAGCCCGACTGGGTCGTAAGTGAACACGCTCTTTTAGCCGGCCATCCTGAGTGGCGATATGTTACTCACCGTGTCCGGTCCGGCGGGCAGTGGGAAGAGCACGACGGCCGCCGGCCTCGCGGAGGCGCTCGATCTGGAACATATCAGCGGTGGCGACATCTTCCGCGACCTCGCGGCCGAACGTGGCTACTCGCCGGTCGAATTCAACGAACTCGCCGAGGAAGACGAACACATCGACAACGACCTAGACCGACGGCTCTACGAAATCGCCCGCGACCGAGACGACGTGGTTCTCGAATCGCGTCTCGCGGGGTGGCTCGCTCCCGACGCCGACTTCCGGCTCTGGCTCGACGCCCCCATCGACGTTCGCGCGGCCCGCATCGCCGACCGAGAAGGGAAATCGGTCGAGCAGGCCCGCGAGGAGACGCTCCGACGCGAGCGAAGCGAGCGGAAACGCTACGACGAGTACTACGACATCCCTATCGACGACCTCTCGATTTACGACCTCGTGGTGAACACGGCGCGGTGGACGGCGCCGGACGTCCTCGCCATCCTCACCACCGCTGTCGAACGCTACGACACCGCGGACGACGAGGGCCGCCACGCCATCGAGGGCGTCGAACTCGACGGATTCGAGTCGTGACGCTCCGCGACCCACCGGGCGAACGGTCGCTCGACGACCGCCTCTCGTTCGGCGTCCTCAACCTCGACAAACCGCCCGGCCCCTCCGCACACCAGGTCGCCGGGTGGGTGCGTGACCTCGTCGGCGTCGACCGCGCGGCCCACGCCGGGACGCTCGACCCGAAGGTGACGGGGTGTCTCCCCGTCATGCTCGGCGACGCCACGCGCCTCGCGCCCGTCTTTCTGGAGGGGCGCAAGGAGTACACCGCCGTCCTCGAACTCCACGGCAACGCTCCCGCGGACCTCGAAGACGTCCTCGCCGAGTTCGAGGGCGATATCTACCAGAAACCCCCGCGCAAGAGCGCCGTCGCGCGCCGACTCCGCACGCGCCGCATCCACGACCTGACCGCCCTCGAAGTCCGCGACCGGCAGGTCCTCCTCCGAATCGAGTGTGCAAGCGGGACGTACGTCCGCAAACTGTGTCACGACCTCGGCCTCGCCCTCGGGACCGGCGCGCACATGGGTGCCCTGCGCCGGACCGCGACCGACCCCTTCGACGACCGCGACCTCGTGACGCTCCACGACCTCGCCGACGCCCTCGCCTTCGCCGAGGAGGGCGACGAAGAACCGATTCGCGAGGTCGTCGCCCCCGCCGAACGCGTGCTGACCGGCCTACCGAGCGTCATCATCGCACCGAGCGCCGCCGAACAGGTCGCCACCGGCGCACAGGTGTACGCGCCGGGCGTCATCGACGCCGACGACGCCGAAGAGGGTGCGCTCGTCGCCTGCTACACCCCCGACGACGCCGCCGTCTGTCTCGGGCGTCTCGTCGGCGACCCGACGGCGTCCGAGGGCGTCGTGGTCGAACTCGAACGGGTGCTCGTCTGATGCGAGTGAGGATGAAACGACACGCTTAACCCGCAGACTGCCCTCCGTCGAATCGTGGGACCGTGGGGTAGTGGTATCCTCTGCGCATGGGGTGCGTTGGACCCGTGTTCGAATCACGGCGGTCCCATTCACTTACGTACCGAGCGCTAACATCCAGAGCGTTGGGTACACTATGGACTAGATATCTTCTCTGATCAGCCAAAACCACGTTCTACGATTCTCGCTGAAAGAGTATGATAGACACCGGGGCCCTCTCAAGTTATAGACCAACACACTAGAACTATATCAAGAACGTGTCTTTTCTTGGTCAACTGTGTCCAGAAACAAATGGATCGTCCTGGCGATCCTATCTATTGGACTGATAACCGGGATTTCATTCTCGAAATTCACCCAGGGAACGACTTATACTGCAAATACATTCGTCGCCCTAGCTACGGTACAAGGCGCGTTTGTCGGTATCGTATTCTCGATTTTTATTTTGGCATCACAAGTGAATGCCACAGAATTTAGTCCCTTGACACTAGAGAATCTGAGTAAATCTAACACTTTTCTAGGATTATTAACATTCTATAGCGTATCTATTCTATTCGATATCTATGTTATTCAGGCTCATGGATTGGGATATACGGTCCCGGATATCTTTTTTCAATATCTCCCGGATTCTTGGAATTATACTGTCGGAATAGCAGCCGGTCTCGCATCTATATCTCTATTTTCATTGGTTCTAGCTCGCCAATTGTTAGTTTCCCTTACCTCTCCAGAAACCTTGCTAAAAAGGACCTCAAATAAGATAACCGAAGACAATATCTTGAAAGAATCAGGTTCAAAAAACAAATCGACTAAACTGAAACCGGAGCGAACTTCTCTTCTGACGATTGAACGCATTCTCTCTGCGTCTGACGAGCGCGATGACGAATATACAGTACAGCTATCTATCTTCTATATGTACAAATCCATAAACGAGCTCCTAAACGCTCAAGAAGAGACTCTATTTAATCGTGACCCGATTCAGCCGTCAGATCTGAATTTTGATATTATACTGGCCAGATGGGAAACCTGCACCACATGTGGAATAGATGGACCACTAGATAGGATGCTCCATACATTCCGTATTCAGCGGCGATTAATCGAAGCTTTCGCTGAATCTGGTCAGAAGGAGATCGCTGAAACGCAAACATCTATTTTGACCGATATCCTCCGCCACATTCTTACGGAAGAACATTTTGAGACTGACCTACTCGATGAATACAAGCAATTAGCTCGGAAAGCAATGGATACAAATTCAATTGGTGTGCTAACGAAAGTTGAATCTGAACTTGTAAACATTCCACAAATATTGCTCAATATCGACGGAGGTTTGCAGAGTAGTCAAAGAGAAGTCATTTCCACATCGATTTCTCTCGGCTTTGAGATCGTCTATGAATCTGTATCGAGTGAGTTGATAAGTTCAAGCGATAGCCGAATTCTCGCTCGCGAGGTATTTCATCAAACCAATCAATCGCTCATAGATGTCATACACCAGCTGGAAACTCAAGATGATTCTTCCGGAATTAAACAGAATCTCTTAAATGATATATATAGGAATTTGACAGAGATTGCTTCCAAGACGGTAGAATATGATCAGATTATTTTCCAACGATTAACAATAGGTGTATCTGAGATTGCACTCGAACTCGGAAAAGATGCGGCTAAGCTTGCATCAGATCTTCAAAGTTCGTGTCAGGATACGGAAAAACTCGGGGATGAAATACAAAATATCGCTGGGGAAATTTCTTCAGGCGAGATAAAAACACGCGAATTCACGGTCTTCTCTCATACTGATGCCGAAATGCGTGAATTTATCGAAGCACTCAGAGAGAGCGCAAGCTAGATTGGGGAATAAGACTCCATTCGATTATACGTGTTAGTATTCGACGTGTAATATTCACCCTCCTTTTCCAGGATACCCAAAGAGGTTAGCCTATCTAGCTTATCTCGAACAACATACTCATGCCTGCGTTCCGATGGTCCGTACCAGTCTATGATATTTTCGTGGATTGTATCTAGGTCAAGGTGAAGACCGGGATCTTCCTTTTCAACTGCATCAAGATAATATCCATTGGCAAACTTTGGTAGATTTCGGAGGATACCAAGACCTAAATCGCGAGACAATTGCTTGAACCCCTGTTCAATAACCTCCCCTAAGATCTCCTTAGTGAAATTCTCTCCTTCAATTTCTTCCAAATCATATTTATCAAGTGGCCTTTGCGCGTACAGATGACCGTCATCTCGTAGTTCTATAAACCCCAGTTCTTCAAGAGTGTTGACATATCTCAGTGTCTTCTCATCATCCTTCCCCTGAGCTTTCCTCACTTCTTCAAAAGGAGGCTGGTATATTCGAGTCCACCGGAGAATCTGTTTGATCGGGTTGAGTTGGTTCTCAACAGCAGGAATAGACGCGATCTGTTTGTAGCTCGCCTTAGCCATCGCTTGGTCTAAATCGTCTCGTAGCCGCTTCTTTCCATCAATTAGACCACGATTCACTTCCTCTCGTGGTAACAATTCCAGAATATACTCGTCTCCCTGCCGTTCAGCGTTTATTTCCGCAATATCATCAACGGCGATATATTTGATGACTCTCTGCTCTCCTGGTCTACAATCGGTGACATCTTTCGGGAAGGAATTCCCCAGTTCTAGAGAGACGATTCCATTTTCAGCTTCGTAGTAGTCAGATAGATACGTTCCGCTTCCATAGGCGTCTTGAATCACACGCTCAAATTTTTTCTTCCGGGTATTGGGATTGTCAGCGTATATTGACACCGTCTCCGGAAATTCCGTAGATTTACTCATCGTTAATATTGAGATAATCTCTGTTGGTCTGTCTCTTCCACCCAGAGGGCGCTCGTGGTTTCAAGTCTTCCTTTCCAACCCTTTACGAATTCTTTTTTGTCTACTTCAGTCGCTTCCAAGCTCCCAGATATATCCGTGTCTGCATATTTTAGTGGGTCGTACATCAGCACGGAATCATGATTTATACACATGACCAATACGCTAAGAGATCGGGCTCGTCCATTGGAATCTAATTGAATCTCATATCCAGTTGGCTCATAGATCTCCAGAGATAATTCTACTGCAGGATAGGAATACTGCGGTTTCTCCACTTTCTGCTTTAGATCGTCAATATCCAATCCTGTCGTATATTCCGCTTCAAAGGAATGTTGACTCAACTCAGCACTCAGCCGATTATCAATCCGGAGCCTCGTGCTTCCCAGTTCTTTCTGATCACAGATGTCCCTAATCACTCGTTCACTCAATTCGACACCATCGGGAACGACAGGTCTCTCCGCCAATTCTCGCAACATGTTTTTGATGACATTGGGAGTGTCATCATAGAGGGCATTCTGTACGCTAAAGGGAGATACAGCTTCGGATACTTCCCGACGGTCTCTAGCAGTTATCGTCATCGGTTCAATCAGTTGGGCTAAATCCAAAGGCCCACAGCATTAATTTGTTGTCCTTATTCTCTTCTGAGAGCGATGGTCCAATATTAGACGACCACCATCCATTATCTCCGCTACCTTCTGCCGACTCAGATCCCTAATCAAAATCGTAGATAGGATTTCAAAGAGCCCATTTGCAACTCCAGAATCAGAATTCAATCTGTCTCTTCAATGAATGCATTCCTTTTCTTAGAATTTTTATACTTTCCTCGATCAACTTTATCTACGAAGCCTGATGCTTGAAGAGTGTTCAGTCGGCAGTTCACACCTCTTCTCGAATGGTCGATGTTCTCTCCGATGATTGATGGAAAGAGCGTCGAACCCTGCAGAAGTGCTTCCAAGATCTCATCGGCCATACCCGTTCCCCAGCCACTGACCTCACCCAAAAATACCTCCTGATAGTCACCACAACTTCTCACGAGCGCCACGGCTCCAGAGCGTGCAGGAAACGGACCCCGATAAGGTGTCGGGTCCGCATGTGCCTCCGTATCCTAAGCGGAAGCCATACTCAGAGACGTGGCCAGCGAATATCAATCCTCCGTATGAGAGACGAGAGAGTTATCCCGTGACTCCGGGAGGTGCCGCGACGCCGTCGCTCACTCGTTGACGAGCAACAGCTTGCCCACGAAGTCGCCTTCCTCGGCGCGTCGATGGGCGTCGGCAACCTCGTCGAAGGTGTAGCGGTCGTCGATGTGCGGGGCGACCGTGCCCTTGTCGACGAGGGTCGCGATGGTGTCCAGTTCCTCGCCGATGCGCTCCTGTCGCTCACCGGCCAGCACCGGGTAGATGACGAGGACGACGCCGAGTTCGAGGGAGGTGGCGTGCATCGGTGCGAGGTCGACGTCCTCTGCCTCGCTCGATTCGGTGGTGACGACGGCGCCGTATGGCTGGACCGCCTCGAACGACGTGTTGATGTGGTCGTCGCCGATGGGGTCGAAGACCACGTCGAACCCGTCGCCGCCGGTGTACTCGTCGACGTACGTCGCGACATCGGTCTGCGTGTAGTCGACCGTGGCGTCGGCGCCGAGGTCCGCGGCGAGTGAGCGTTTCGCGTCGGTGGAGCCAGTCGCGACGACGTTCGCGCCGAACCAGTCGGCGAGTTGGACGCCGATGTGGCCGACGCCGCCGGTCGCGCCGTAGACCAACACGTCGTCGTCGATGTCGACGCTGGTCTTGTCGGCGAGCATCTCCCACGCGGTCAGGGCGACGACGGGGAGGGCGGCGCTGTCTTCGAGCGGAATCGAGTCGGGGGCGTGGGCGAACGTGCCCGCGTGGCCGACCACGTAGTCGGCGAGCGACCCCTGTCGGCCCGCGCCGCCGGGCATGCCGTACACCTCGTCGCCGACGTCGAACGCCTCTACGTCCTCACCGACGGCGTCGACGACGCCGGAAACGTCGCAGTGTAACGTTGCCGGGAACTCGGGCGTGAACTCGGGGATATACCCCTGCCGAATCTTGTAGTCGACGGGGTTGACGCTGGAGGCGACGACTTCGACTCGAATCTCGTCGGGCGCGGGGTCGGGAACCTCGACGGTGGTCTGCTCGAACACGTCGGGGTCGCCGAACTCTGCAATCGTGTAGGCGTCCATCTCGGAAGGCATCGACGACCCTTGGGGACTCGGCCCTCTATACCCCGCGCCCGAGGAGATTTGGGTGGGCTTTCGACGAGCGGATTAGCGCTTCTCGAAGCGATGCCGGACGATGTCGGAGTCGTCGTCCCACTCGAAGTTGTCGTGAGCGCGTTCCAGAATCTGCTTGTAGTGGTCGAGGTCACGCGCCCCCTCGGCGCGGGCGTCGGCGTCGGTCATGTCGCCGAGAGTTCGCTCGGTCACGTCGACGACTTCGAACGTCGTGTCGTCGAGCGCGAAGGTGTCGCCCTCGTCGGCGTATCGCTGCCCGCGGTGAATCTGTGTCACGTCGCCGTCGAGTGCCTGTTGGCGCATCCGGTCGTTCGGGAGGAGCGTATCGGGGTCGAGCTGTGCCATACGCAGTCGTCGGGACGGAGCGACAAAAGCGGTCGGCCGGGACGGAATCGAACGTACGTCCGTCCACGGCGTCAACGTGAGTCGTCTCACGAACGAACATCCAACGAAACAGAATTTGGAATAAAAATATAATATTTTGATGCCCTTTGTAACCATATACAGACAGAATAAGAGAATTGAAAGCCCAATCGTCCGGAAAATATTTATTCCCTTGGTCATATGGTCGTGTATGGTCGAACACGAGAACGGAACGCGGGTCGCCTCGCACACGGAGTACGCTCGCACGCGGGTACAGTGCGTGGGGTGTGGGATGAGCGTCCCCGTCGACGAGACGCGGGGCGGGCGGCGACTGTGCAGTCGCTGTGCCCGCACGAACGGATGAGTGCAGAAGACGCGATGCCAGTGGTGACGGCGCTCGGGACCGAGCCGGAGTTCGAACTGGAGTGTCTCTACGACGACCCGTCGAACCCCTCGGAACTGACCGTTTTCACGCCGGAGACGGAGCGTCTCGCGACGGAGTGGGTCACGGTCGACCAGTCGACTGCGGTGTCGCTCGAAGAAGTTCGGTGAGCGTCACGCCGAATCGGGCGGGTCGCCGTCGGAGGCCCACACGTCCGATACCGCCGTCGGGTCGACCGGCACCTCTTTTCGATTCCCCATTGCGCCGATCGTTCGGGTCGGGAAGTCGTCGTCGGGCGCCGAAATCGTGAGCGCGGAGTGGACGAAGAGATACTCCGGTGTGAGACAGAAATCCCCGGAAATCTCGCCGCGGAGCACGCCCGTCGCGTCCGTGAACGCGAGTGCGCGTTCGTACTCTCGCTTGCACGCCGGACAGGTACCGCCGTTCGGGTGGCCGTCGGCATCGCCAGACATGATGGGTCCGTCAGTGTCTCCCATGGGGAACGCAGGGCCGTAGAGTGACAAAGCGTTTGTGACGCGACCTACCGCCGCGACCTATGATGTGTATTATTGCCTATTATACCCACACACGCCTCTAGCGTATTCGGACATATGCTAGGATAAGGAATATATATCCGGACAAACTCCAGTACAATCGTCGTGATAGAGGATAACCACGCAGGATTTTCGTTGAATAGTGCAGATACGTGCATAGAGTACACGAGTTCGAAGAGCAGCGCGGGCACCAGCGGAGCCAACTGAGACACTAATGTTCGACAAAGAGGACCTCGAGGGACCACGGATCGACCGACGGACGGCGACGAAACTACTCGCAGCGGGCGGATTGACCGGGCTGGCAGGCTGCAGCGGTGGGAGCGGGGATAGCTCGGAATCGACCGATAGCTCGGGCGAAAGCAGTTCGAGCGGCTCGGACGAATCGAGCGGAGCGAGCGACGGTGGCTCCAGCGGTGGATCGATCAGTGCCGGCTGGAACATCGACGAAATCGAGTACCTCGACCCCCACTACATCGACAAGGGCCAGGAGATCTACGTCTCCTCGAACATCTACAGCGGGCTAGTCAAGATTGGATCGGACGGCGCTATTGTGGGTGACCTCGCCAACGACTGGTCGCTCCCGGACAGTTCGACGTACGTGTTCGACCTGAAGGAGGGGGCGACGTTCCACAACGGCGACCCGCTCGACGCCGCCGCCGTGAAGGCGTCACTCGAACGGCTCATGAGCCTCGACGACTCGCCGCATCTCGGGAAGGTGTCGTCGGTCGAGAGCATCACTGCCGAAGACGAAACGACGCTACGTATCAGCCTCTCGGAGACGGTCGGGCCCTTCATCTCGTTCCTGACCCGAGGGCCAGGACGCGCGGGCACCATCGTCCATGCCCCGAGCGCCACGGAGAACCCCGACGAGTACAACCGGATGCCCGTCGGGAGCGGCGCGTTCGAACTCACCGACCGCGAGTCGGGTGAGTACCTACAACTGGAGGCCCACGACGGCTACTTCGAAACGGACGAGGACGGGAACGCACTCCCCTACCTCGACTCGGTTCGGATCGACCTCATCCCGGAACCATCGACGATGTGGACGGCGATGCGGGGCGGGGAGCTTCAGTACTCCAACAGCATTCCGCCACAGAACGCCGGGCAGGCCGAATCGATGGATTCGCTCGACGTCGTGGGGACGAATCCGGGCGCGTGGTTCTGCATCGCGCCGCTGTGTAACGACCCGGCAGAGGTCGAGTGGCAGCAGTACGCGAGCGGTGCCGGCGAGCCGACCGACAAGTGGTCGGACGAGGACCTTCCGACGACCGACCCGCAGGTTCGGGAGGCCATCGCCATGGCCATCGACCGCGAGGCGCTCATCGAACGGGCTTTCTTCGGCTACGCCGAACCCGCACACTCCGTCTTCAATCCCGCCATCGCGTGGCTCTACGAGGAAGAACCGGAACCGGGCCAGTACTACGATCCAGAAGCGGCCCAGCAACTCCTCGACGACGCCGGCTACACGGGCGAGCCGCGGATGAGCCTCTCGCTGCTTGGCACTCCGAGCGACGAGCGACGGATGACCGTGGTGCAGGAGATGCTCTCGCAGGTCGGCATCGAAGTCGAACTCAACGTCCAGCAGGAGTCGGCCTACTGGGACAACCTCTACCGCTACGAGAACGAACTCGTGATGTACGACGGCTACGTCGACATCGACCCGTGGATGTCGCTGTGGAAGCAGCTCAAGACGCCGGTCGAGTCCGGCTCGGCGGGTGCGTGGCAGGCGAATCTCTACCAGAACTCCGAGTTCAACTCCCTCCTCGAGGAAGACTACAGAACTTCCGATATGGAGACACGAACAGAACTCCTCCGGCAGGCCGAAGAGCTGTTCCTCGAGGACACCGCATGGGCCATGACGACGTTCCCGCTAATTCCGAAGGCGAGCACGTCGAATCTCACCGGCGTCGGGAATCAAGCCGGACTGAGCAACTTCCACACCGCACAACTCGAGTGAAATGGGCATCCAACGGTACGTCGCGAAACGGACGCTGCAAGCGATTCTGGTCATCTACGTGGTCGCGACCACGGTGTTCGTCGCGATTAGGTCCATCCCGGGCGACCCCGCACGCCTGATACTCGGAGGTGACGCCGACGCCGACGCCATCGCGGCGGTGCGCGCCGAACTCGGCCTCGATCAGCCCATTTACGTCCAGTACGGCCGCTGGATGGCCGACCTGGCGAGAGGGGACTTCGGGACGTCGATATACACCGGCGAACCCGTCCTCGGACGCATCGCCGGCGCCGCGGAACCGACGCTGAGTATTGGGGTCGTCGGTATTAGCATCGCCATTCTGATCGCCATCCCCGCGGGAATCGTCAGCGCGACGCGGCGAAACCAGTGGGAGGACTACGTCGCGACTGGCGTCGCCTTCCTCGGCATCAGCATGCCCTCGTTCTGGATCGGCATCGTCCTCCTGCTGACTGTCGGGTCGGTCGTGTCGGCGATTCCGTCGTACGGCTACGCCTCGATCAGCGAGGGAGTAGGTCCGTGGCTTGCCCACGTCATCCTGCCGGCGGCGGCGGTGGGACTCCCCTACGCCGGCATCATCACCCGCATGACTCGGTCCTCGATGCTCGAGGTGTTGAGCGAGGATTACATGCAGACTGCCCGCGCGAAGGGGTTGCCGCCGCGACTGGTGCTGTTGAAACACGGCCTGCAGAACGCGCTCCTGCCCGTCGTGACCGTCGCCGGCATCCTCTTTGCGCTCCTCCTGGGCGGCATCGTCGCCGTCGAGATGGTGTTCGGCATTCAGGGCTTCGGGCGTCTGCTGATTCGCTCCATCGAACGACAGGACTTCCCCATCGTGCAGGGATCGGTCATCGTCATCTCGGTCATATTCGTGTTCATGAACCTCTTCGTCGACCTGTTGTACATGTCTATCAATCCGAAGATCCGCTACGGGGGTGAGGCCTGATGGGCGCCGACTACGGCGGCTACGGCGACGAGCGGACAGTCTTCGGGGTCCGTGTCGACCGCTTCGACCGCCTCCGCGAGACGTTCTCGGGTGACTACAAGGCCACCTTCGGCCTGACGGCCGTCGTCCTATTCGTCCTCGCGGCCGCCTTCGCGCCCGAACTGGCGCCGTACGATCCGATGGCGCAGGAGTTCGCACTCATGCAAGCGCCGTCGCTGACCGGCGCTCACCCCCTTGGAACCGACTCGTTCGGTCGAGACCTGCTCTCGCGGATGATGTACGGCGCGCGAATCAGCCTCGGCGTCAGCCTCGGAGCCGTCACCATCGGCGCCGTCTTCGGCGTCACCCTCGGCGTCGTCGCCGGCTACTTCGGCGGGTGGGTCGACGACGCACTCATGCGCTTCGTGGACGTCCTCTGGGCGTTCCCGTGGCTCCTGATCGCCATCATGCTCGTCGCGGTGTTCGGGCAGAGCGTCTGGAACGTCATCGCCGCCATCGCCTTCGCGTACATCGACGACTTCGCCCGCCTCGCGCGCGGCGAAGTGCTGTCGATTCGCGAAGAGGAGTTCGTCCTCGCGGCGAAAAACGTCGGTCTGACGGACACCCGAATAATGGTCGAGGAGGTGCTTCCCAACGCGGTGGCGCCGCTTATCGTCCAGTTCACCGTCCTCGTCGCGCGGGCGATGCTCGCCGAAAGTACGCTCTCTTTCCTCGGCATCGGCGTCAAGCCGACCACGCCGACATGGGGCGCGCTCCTCGGACAGGGACGGAGCCTCATCGGACAGGCCTGGTGGATTTCGATCATCCCCGGTATCGCCATCGTCGTGACCGTCCTCGGCATCAACCTGTTCGGCGACGCACTCCGCGACGCCTTCGACGTACGCGGGGAGGAGGGAGCACCGTGACGCTCCTCGATATCGAGAACCTCGCCGTGACCTTCCCGGTGCAGGGCGGCCCGGACGTCCCGGCGGTCGACGGCGTCGACCTGCAGGTCGAGAGCGGCGAGATTCACGGACTGGTCGGCGAATCGGGGTCGGGCAAGAGCGTGACTGCGCGTTCGATCATGCGGCTCCTCGACGGCGCCGAGGTGTCCGCCGACCGCTTCGACTACCGCGGCGAGGACCTCTACGCGAAATCCGAGGCGGAGATGCGCCAAGTTCGGGGCGACGACATCGCCATGGTGTTTCAGGACGCCCTCTCGGCGCTCAACCCCGTCATGACCGTCGGCGAACAGATCGCCGAGGTCGTCAGACACCACGGCGACGTTGACGAATCGGCGGGCCTGCTGAGCGAACTGCGGCGGAAGTACGTCACCGGAACGCGCACGTCCGCCGCCTCGTGGCGCCGCGCGGTCGAACTGCTGGAGACCGTCGGCATCGCAGACCCCGAGGACGTGGCGATGACCTACCCCCACCAGTTGAGCGGTGGCCAGCGCCAGCGCGTGATGATCGCGTCGGCGCTCGGGGGCGATCCCGACCTGATCGTCGCCGACGAACCAACCACGGCGCTCGACGTGACCGTGGAGGCCGGCATCCTCGACGAACTCCAGCATCTGTGTGACGAGTTCGGGGTCGCGATGCTTCTTATCACCCACGACCTCGGCGTCGTCGCGGAAACCTGTGACAGCGTGACCGTGATGTACTCGGGGTCGGTGATGGAACACGGGCGGACGGACCAGCTGTTCGAGAACCCGGCCCATCCCTACACGAAGGGCCTGCTCCGGAGTATTCCCGAACAGGCGCCGTCCGACGGCGAACTGGCGACGATTCCGGGATCAGCACCGGAGCCGTCCGAACGCCCCGACGGCTGCCCGTTCCGTGACCGCTGTCCCGCCGCGTTCGACGCGTGTTCCGACCCCCTGCCGGAACACGTCGTCGACGACGGCCACGTGACGCGCTGTCATCTCTACACGGAGGGAGACGACCCCGAAGTGTCGTGGGACGGCCCGACACGACGAGCCAGCGAGGTGAACGGCGCGGTCGACGACAGAACAACTGCTACCGAGGTGACCGACGGATGAGCACAAGCGACAGCGACACCGCCACCGAGACGAACCGAGCAGAGCTCCTGCAGGCGACGAATATCAAGAAACACTTCCCGCTCGATGAAGGGCTGTTCGACCGGCTGTTCGGCGAGAACCGAGTCGTCCGCGCCGTCGACGGCGTCGACCTGACCGTTCGCGCCGGCGAGACGGTTGGCATCGTCGGCGAGTCCGGATCCGGCAAGAGCACGCTCGGACGAACAGTCTCCCGGCTCTACGAGCCGACTGACGGGAGCGTCATCTTCGACAACGAACACATCGAGACGTACTCGGGGCGACAGCTCCGACCCATCCGCCGACGGGTACAGTACGTCTTTCAGGATCCGATGTCGTCGCTCAACCCGCGAAAGACGGTCGGTGAAACCGTCGCACGGCCGCTCACGGTGCACGATATCGCTTCGGGCGAGGAGAAGTGGGCACGCGTCGCCGACCTGTTCGAGGAGGTGGGGCTGACCCCATCACAGATGAGTGCCTACCCGCACGAACTCTCGGGCGGCCAGCGTCAGCGCGTCGGCCTCTGTCGCGCGCTCGTGACCGAGCCCGACCTCGTCGTCTTCGACGAACCCGTGTCAGCGCTCGACGTGACGCTGCAGGCACAGATTCTGAACCTCATCAACCGGCTTCAGCGGGAGTTCGACCTCTCCTACCTGCTGATATCGCACGACCTCAACGTCGTCCGGCAGGTGTGTGACCGAATCGCCGTCATGTACGCGGGAGAAATTGTCGAGCGAGGGACGGCCGCCGACATCTTCGACAATCCCCAGCATCCGTACACGCGGGCGCTCCTCGACGCCATCCCGGAGGTCGGTGGCGAGCGCGGGACCCGCACGCACCTCGAGGGCGAGCCGCCGAGCGCGACGAATCCGCCCTCGGGCTGCCGGTTCCACCCGCGCTGTCCGGAGTTCATCGACGGGCGCTGTTCAGGCGAACAGCCCGGCCTCCAGTCCGTCGAGGGCGACGGCGACCACGAGGCCGCCTGCCACTGGCTCGACCGGAGCGAGGAAGAGCGAGCAACTCACACCCCGCCGTCGCGAGCCGAACGCGATATCATTCAGGAGTCCACCGACTCCTAACGACGGTCACTCTCGTGCCGGCGGCGTGCGCGTCGATTTTCCCGAGCGCGGTGTAGACGGCGACGGCGACGACGCGGAGCGACGACCCGTGCCAGCCCATCTACGAGATGTCGGTGACGGTGCCGACGCCCTTGCTCCGGCCCTCGCGGAAGACGAACCGCTGCCCCTCTTCGACGAGATAGGGGCGGAATTTGAACTCGACCGTCGCCGTCCCGCGGTCACCGGGGAGAAGGTGGCCGCCCTCGGGGCGGAAGATGGCCGCCTCGCTGACCGTCTCTAAGTGGACGACGGGTTCGTAGCCCGTGCCGATGCGCGTGGGGTGGTTGAGCACCATCACCTCGGCCTCGAACTCGCGGACGGGCGTGGGGTCGGCATCGGCGGGTAGCAGCACCATCCCGCGTTCGATGTCGCGTTCGGCGATGCCCTTGAGCGCGATGCCGACGATGCGGCCGGCCTCCGCCCGGTCGACGCGGTGGTAGTGCATCTCGATGGATCGGACCTCCACCTCGCGGAAGGAGCCGTCGGGCATGGGGCCGATGAGGAGGGGGTCGCCCGCCTCGACGGTGCCGGAGTTGACCGTCCCGGAGGCGACGGCGCCGACGCCCGTCACCGAGTACGTGCGGTCGATGTACATCCGGAAGTCGCCGTCGTCGCCGTTGGTCTTCGGCAGTCGCTCGAAGAGGTGGTCCAGCGTGTCCAGTCCCGTGCCGTCGACGGCGCTGGTTCGGAGGACAGGCACCACGTCGCCTATCTCCTCCGCGGCGGCCTCGACACCGTGTCGCTCGATGCGGAGCGGCGTCTCGCCAACGTCGCGGAGCAGTCGCTCCACCTCCCGTTCCACCTCGGCGACGCGTTCGTCGCTCACCACGTCGGTCTTGGTGATGGCCACGAGCGTCGGCAGTTCCGTCGCGAGCAGGATGCCGAGGTGTTCGCGCGTGGTTTCGGTGGGCCCGTCGTCGGCCGCGACGGTCAGCAGGCCGTAGTCGAGTTTCTGGCCCACCAGCCCACGGATGGTCGTCCGAAGCCACGGTTCGTGACCGACGGTGTCGACGAAGGATACGAGGCGGTCCGCCTCCTCGACGACGCGGGCGCGGTCCGACTTCCGGTGGGGGTTGTCCATGCGAACCGGGCCGCCGGCGTCGAAGCCGTACACCGCGTAGGAGAGGTCCGCCGAGAGGCCGCGTTCGACCTCGTGGGGCTGCACGTCGAGATACGACCGCGTCTCGCCCTGCCCGTCGTCGGCCTCGCCGGTGACGAGCGACCCGACCAGCGTGCTCTTGCCGTGGTCGACGTGGCCCGCCGTCCCGACGACGATGTGGGAGTCGTCGGTGTCTAGAATGGATCCCTCACGAATCGTCGCGACGCCGACGATACCCTCGCCGTCTGCACCGCCGACGCCCCACGTCTCCACGTCCTCGATGTGCGCGCCGGACTCCTCGGCGAGTAGGGAGAGCACGTCCATCGATTCGGAGAAAGCCGTCGGCTCGATACCGGCGACGTGACCGTCGTCCGTGACACCGACGACGTACGTCGCCTCGCCGTCACCGGAGAGCACGCGATGGCGCAACTGCGCTGCGAGACTCTCCATCCGACCGTCGCTGAGGTGGACGTCTCGGGAGAGGCGTTCCTTGAACTCGATTGGGCCGCCCTCCTCTTCACCGCGTTCCAGGGCCGCTTCCAGCACGGCCCGATCGGCGGTCATGTGGCGCGGTAGGTAATCACACGACAAAACCCTTTCCGTCGTGTGTGTATAGTTGTCACATTACGGTTGCAGTCGCTCGTAGGCGCGCTTCACCCGCTTGAACGCCGCTTCGTCGCCGCCGTCGGCATCGGGGTGAACCTCCTTTACCTTCGCCCGATAGGCGCGCTTGACCGCATCGTCGCTCGCGTCGGAGTCGAGTCCGAGGATATCGTACGCCTCGCGCCGGGAGAGCGACTGAGTCGACGACGGGGCGGTACGCGAGGTGCCTCGCGAGGAACGGGCGCCCACGCCGTCGGCGACGCGGCGGCGAGCGTCACGCCGTCGAGCGCCGCGCTGAGGGCCGGTCCGAACTCGCTGCCGGGCGCGGGCCTCGATGCGACCCGTCGCGTGCTTCCACATCAGGTACGTCGTCGCCGCGAACGGGAGCGCCAAGAACAGCAAGAACAGTTGGCGGACGAACGCCACGACTACGAGGACCACCGTCAGGCCAGCGAACACCGCCGCGAGTCCGAGGACGAGTCGGTCCCTGTCCACGTCCCCGTTTCGGGGTGCCACGACTGTAAGCGTCCCGGCGAAATCTGTCGACCCCGAGGGGACCGAAAGATACACGACAGATAACCAACGATTTCGGGGCGCATGTCCCTCCAAATCGGTGCCGCCCTGAAGCAAGGCGGCTATCGCTTCGCCAGTCGAACCGGCGCGCTCTTTACCGTCGTCTACGCCGCCCTGTACGTCGTCTATCAGGTCGGGTACAACGCCTTTCTGAACGCGCTGTACGCTCGCTGGGGTCTCGAAGCGACGCTCCCCACGCCGGTTTCGCTCCCGACGCCCCTCGCCGGCGTCGTCGTCCTCGTCTGTCTCCTCGGTCTCTCGACGATGAGCATCGTCGCGACGCGGACGTTCGTTGCGGGCGAGCGCGACGCCGTCCCGCGGGAGTACTACACCGAGGGGTTGGCGTGGACCGTCCCCAACCTCTTCGTCGGCGGCCTGGTGACGATGGTGCTCGTCAGCGTCGGCTTCGTCCTCCTCCTCGTCCCCGGAATCTTCCTGACGGTCAGCTTCGCGTTCCTGCCGATGTACATCGCCGTCGAGAACGACAACTTCGTGACGGCGATGCGGCGGAGCTGGGCGCTCTCGCGCGGCGACCGCCTGCCGATTCTGGGCGTCCTCGTCGTCGTGTTCGCCGTCGCCTTCGCCGTCGGCATCGTCTTCGGCGTGGCGAACGTCGTCCTCTCTCTCGCGGGCTACGGCGTGGTGATGCCGGTGCTCGCTGCCGCGTGTTTCACGCCGGTGACGCTGTTCAACCTCGCGGTGATGTCGGTGGCGTTCGAGCAACTGCGCGACGGTGTGTCGCCCATGGCTCGATAGCGATTGCCGACGGCGACGTGCCCGAGTCCGACCACACGCTGAAACCGCCGGCCGCCGAACGCTCACGCATGAGCGTCACGACACTCTGTCAGGTCTGTGAGTCCGCGACGGCCAGATACACCTGCGACGCGTGTGGCGCCGCGGTCTGTCCGGCCCACTACGACCGCGAGAGCGGTCTGTGTGCCGGCTGTGCCGGTGGACTGCGTTAGCGGAACTGGTTGAGTCGACGCTGCAGCTGCCGGGCGGCCTGTCCCGCCGCCCCGAAGTACGCCCCTTCGTCCCCGTCGGGGGCGTCCTCGCCCGCGAAGATGATGCCCCGCGAGGAGTTGACGAGGCCGACGCCGTCCGCGAGGCCATACTCGACCGCCGCCTCCGCGTCGCCGCCCTGCGCGCCCACGCCGGGGACGAGGAAGGGGAGGTCGGGGACCTCCTGCCGGAGCGTCTCGAGTTCCTCGGGCGCCGTCGCGCCCACGACGAGGCCGACGTTTCCGTGCTCGTTCCAGAGGTCGGCGAGCGCCGCCACGCGCCGGTACAGCGGTTCGCCCGAGGCGAGTTCGAGGTCCTGCAGGTCGGCGCCGCCGGGGTTCGAGGTGCGACAGAGGACGAACACGCCCGCCTCCTCGCGAGAGAGGAAGGGGTCGAGCGAGTCCCGACCCATGTACGGATTCACCGTGATGGCGTCGGCCGTGTCGAGCAAGTCGGCGTACCGCCGCGAGGTGTTGCCGATATCGGCGCGCTTGGCGTCCAGCAACACGGGCACGTCCTTCCCGTGGGCGTAGGCGATTGTCTCGCGGAGCGCCCGCCACCCGTCGGCGTCCTCGTAGAACGCCGCGTTGGGCTTGTAGCAGGCGGCGTGTTCGTGCGTCGCGTCGATGATTCGGCGGTTGAAGGCCCAGCGCGGCAGGTCGCGGTCGTCGAGGAAGTCGGGGATGCGGTCCGGGTCGGCGTCGAGGCCGACCGAGACGACGCTGTCCACGCGGTCGATTCGCTCGCGCAGGTGGTCGAAGAACGCGGTCATGGAGATGCATCGCGGTGGGTCGGACTTAAGTATCCGCTTCGTACACGACGGCGCCGTCGACGACGGTCAGCGTCACGTCGATGTCGTCGATGGCGCCCGACCGCTCCCACGGCGAGTCGTCAAGGACGACCAAATCGGCGCACTTGCCCGGTTCGACCGTTCCCAGTCGGTCCTCGTCGAAGCCGGCGTACGCGCTCCCGAGGGTGTACGCCCGGAGCGCCTCGGTCACGCCGAGGCCCTGTGCGTCGGTCGGTGCGTTGACGGCGCGATGCACGCCGTAGAGCGGGTCGAGTGGCATCCCGTCGCTCCCGAACGCGAGGGGGACGCCCGCGTCGACCAGTCGGCGGAGACGGTTCGTCTCGCGCCAGCGCTCGCCCAGTCGGTCGGCGTACAGCCCCGACTCGCCCGCCCAGCGATGGAAGTTGGGCTGGACCGAGGCGACGGCGCCGGCGTCGGCCAGTCGGTCGATAGTCGCGTCGCTCGCGAGTTCGGCGTGTTCGATTCGATGCCGCGCCGTCGAGTCGCCGTCCGCGAACGCCTCGGCGACGGCGTCGACCGCTTCGTCGCCGATGGCGTGGACGGCCACCTGAAAGCCGGCGGCCTCGGCCGCCTCAAACAGCGACTGGAGCGCCGCCGGGTCGACGACCCACTCCCCACGCTCGTCGGGGGCGTCGGCATAGGGTTCCGAGAGTCGCGCCGTCCGCCCGCCGAGGCTTCCGTCCGTGTACGTCTTGAGCGCGCCGACGCGAACCAGTCCGTCGCCGTGGTTCGTCCGCAAGCCCGCGTCCTGCAGGGCGTCGAGGTGGTCCGCCCAGTAGTTGAGTCGCACCCGAAGCGACAGGGCGCCGTCCCGAGCCAAATCGCGGTAGGCGCGGGCGGCCTGCGGCCGCCGAATCATGTCGTGGACGCCCGTGACGCCACGGGCGGTGGCGTGGTCTTGGGCCGCCCGGAGCAGTCGCGCCATCTCGTCGGCGCCCGGTTCGAGAGCGTCGAGGACCGTCTTCGCAGCCTCCTCGACGACGACGCCCGTCGGCCCCGCGGCGTCGCGCCGGACACCGTCCGCGGACGGGTCGGGGAGGTAGCGCTCGACAGCGGTGGTGTCGAGTGAGACGACGTGGAGGTCCTCGCGCACGGCGACGACGGGGCCCGCGGCGTCGACGGCGTCGAGGTCAGCGCGCGTGAGGTAGTCGCGCTCGCCCCACGCGTGTTCGTCGTAGCCGACGCCGAGGACGGGGTCGCCGGCGTCGACGGCCTCGGCCCGGGACTGTAGGATATCGAGCGCCTCGGCCCGACTCTCGGCCTCGGAGAGGTCGGCGTGGACGAGGCGACGGCCCAGCACGTCGAGGTGGGTGTGGGCGTCGATGAAGCCGGGGAGGAGGACTCCGCCCTCGCAGTCGACGACACGGGTGTCGACGCCGGCGAGGAAGTCGAGTTCGTAGGCGTCGCCGACGCGGACGATGCGGCCGTCGCGGACGGCGACGGCCTCGTGAGTCTCGTCGGGACGGGCGAGGGTGTGAACCTCCGCGTTCGTCAACAGGAGGTCGGCGGCCGCGGTCATAATCGACCTGCCGCGGGCGAGCGCGTTAACGCTTTGGGGCGAGCGATTCAGCGCCGCGCCCGACGGACGCCGTAGGCGACCATCTCGACGGAGTAACAGACGACACACCCGCGGAATTTGGGGCGTTCGAGGTCGTCCTCGGTTGCTGTGGGAGACTCTGCCATGGCTGGGCGTTGGGTCGCGTCGACGTAAACGGTGTGGCGGTCGTGCGCGAGTGGCGGGCAGTCGCGTTCAGGGCGCGTAGTAGTACTCGCCCTCTCGCTTCTGCTCGCGGTCGAGTTGGCTCTCGGGCTTGTTGATGCGGGGGCGGCCCGTCCGCTCGTCGCGCCGGAACGTGATGTCGAGGTCGGCGAGGAAGTCGTTCATGCCCGAGCGCATGTCCTGCGGCGTCGAGGCGTGGCCGTGTTCGGCGGGTTCGCCGTCGAACACCATCAGGCGGTCGGCCAGCAGGTCGATCATGTAGATGTCGTGGTCGATGACCATCGCGGTGGCGTCGTGGTTCTCGGCGTAGCGCCGGATGGCGGTGGTGGCCTGCACACGCTGTTCCACGTCGAGGTGGGCCGAGGGTTCGTCGAGCAGATAGAGGTCGGCCTCTTTCGACAGGCAGGCCGCGATGGCGACACGCTGACGCTCCCCGCCCGAGAGGTCGGTCAGCTGCTGTTCCATGATGCGCTCCAGTTGGAGCGGCTTGGCGATTTCCGTGTTCCAGAACGAGGTGCCGAAGTCGTCGGTAATCGAGGAGAGGAAGATGTCGACGCGCATCGGCTGGTCCACCTCGATGTACTGAGGCTTGTAGGCGATGTCGAGTTCGAAGTCGAGTTCGTCGCCGTCGGGTTCGAGCGACCCCGCGAACAGCTTCGCGAGCGTCGACTTCCCGATACCGTTCGGCCCGACCACGCCGAGCACCTCGCTCTCGTAGATGGTGCCACCCTCCACGTCGAGCGAGAACTCGCCCTCACCGTAGGACTTCGAGATGTCGGGGTACTCCACCAGCGGCGTCCCCGACACCGACTCGCGAGGCGCGTGCTCCTCGAACGTGATTTCGTTCGGGCGGATACGCATGTTCTCGTTGTCGAGGTAGCCCTGTAGGTACTCGTTGATGCCGTTTCGCACCGATTTGGGGTCGGTGATGACGCCGTACGCCCCGGGTTCACCGTAGGCGACGTGGAGGCGGTCGGCGAGCAAGTCCAGTACGGCAAGGTCGTGTTCGACGACGAGCATCGAACGGTCCTCCTCGTCGGCGAGTTCGCGGATGAGACGCGCCGCAGTCACGCGCTGTCCGATGTCGAGGTAGGGCGTGATTTCGTCGAGGAAGTAGAAGTCGGCGTCGCGAGCGAGCGTCGCCGCGAGGGCGACACGCTGGAGTTCGCCCCCAGAGAGCGTGTCGATGGGCTGGTCGATGACCGGCCGGATGGAGAGCCGATCGATGAGGTCGTCGACGGCGCCGCGCTCGTCGGTCTGTTCGAGGAGCGCGCGCGTGTTGCCATCGAACTGGTCCGGGATGCGGTCGATGTACTGGGGCTTGCGAGCGACGGTGACGTCGTCGTCGATGAGGCGTTCGAGGTAGTTCTGGAGCGCGGTGCCGCGGTATTGGTCAAGCACCGTCTCCCAGTCGGGGTCGTCATCGTACTGCCCGAGGTTAGGGACCATCTCGCCCGCGAGGGCGTGGACGGCCGTCGACTTCCCGATGCCGTTCGGGCCGAGCAGCCCGGTCACCGTGCCGGACTCCGGAATCGGCAGGCCGTAGAGCGAGAAGGCGTTCTCGCCGTAGCGGTGGACCGGGTCGTCGTTCAGTTCGGAGGGGAGATTGATGATTTCGATGGCGTCGAACGGACACTTCTCGACGCAGATACCGCAGGATTCGCCCAGACAGAGCTCCTCGGAGATGCTAATCTGCTCCGGGCCACCCTCGTAGAGGTCGGGGTCGTCGTGACGCTCTTCGAGGGTGACGATGCACTCTTCGCCCGTTCGGTTCGGCGGGCAGAAGTTCGCACACTCGTAGTTGCAGCGGTCGGGTTGACACCGGTCGAGGTCGACGACCGCGATACTGTCATCGGCCATGATTACAGGGTCGCGCCAGTGGTGAGGAGAATTGCGTAGGTTATGAACCAGAGCGCGAACGTCATGAACCCGACGTAGAGGTGGTCCTTCGCGCCGAAGTCGCCGGTATCGACGCCAATCGCCTTCAGGATGGGGTACTGAATGGCGACTGCGGCGACCACGGGCAACAGCGTCTGCGTGTCCGTGGCGGCCGCGGCGCTGGTCCCGACGACGACGGCGGCGGCGAGCGCTGCCGCGACGCCGCCGAGGCAGGCCAGCGTGGTGACCGTCACCCCGCGGACGTGCCCCGTGAGACCGGTTTGCGTTTCCGTAGCCATACAGGACCCTCCGACGGCGAGAATGAAAAGGTGTTCGATACGGGGAACGCGACCGATACAGCGCGTATCGGAGTCGACCGACACTACCCGTTCACGGCGCGCTCAGTCGGTGCGGACGAACGCGTCCACGCAGACGCTCCGCTCCGGGCGAACCATCACGGGGTTGAGGTCGAGTTCCGCCACGTCGCGTCGGCTGGCGACGAGCGACCCCACTTTGGTGACGAGGTTGGCGAGGCTATCCAGCGACGCGTCGGGCCCGAACTCGTGTTCGAAGCGTGCCGGGATGTCCGTCCGTTTGAGGGCGCCGTAGGCGTCGCCCTTGCCGAAGGGGGCGATGAGGTGCGTGGTGTCCTGGAGTGCCTCCACCTGCGTCCCCCCGGACCCCAGCGTGACGACCGGGCCGAGGTTCGGGTCCTGTGACGCACCGACGAGCGCTTCGACGCCGCTCTCGACCATCTCCTGGACGAGGACGCCCTCGATGGTCGCCTCTGGGTCGTGTTCGAAGACGTTCGCGACGATTTCCTCGTACGCTCGCTGGGCCGCCGAGGGCGACTCGACGCCGACCCGGACCGCCCCCACCTGGTTGCGGTGGGCGATGTCGGGCGAGTCCACCTTCATCACGACGGGCGTGCCGATTTGGCTGGCGTAGCGGGCGGCCTCCTCGCTCGACGACGCCGACCGAGTGGCGGGCAGGTCGAGGCCGTAGTCGTCGAGCAGGGTCGTCGCCTGCGACCACGTGAGCGTGGTGTCGCTCGGCAGGTCGGAGCCGTTCGCCTCGTCGAGCTCGAAGGGTGGGCGGCCCACGAGTCGGTCGCGTGCCTCGTCGAAGTTGACCAGCGACGCCAGCGCGTCGATGGACTTGGTCGGCTCGTAGTAGAGGGGGTACTCGGCACGAACTCGCTCGTAGGGCTGGGGGTCGTCGAGTTCGTCCGGTTCCTTCCGACCCGTCCACAGGAAGATGACGGGGTCGTCCGTCATCTCGCCGAGTTCGAGCAAGCGGTCCGCGATGGCGTCGGCGTCCTCGTCGACCATCGAGAGGCCGATGCCGAAGACGTAGGCGTCGAAGTTGTCGTCGGCAAAGAGCACGTCCGCCACCTCGGTCAGCACCTCGGCGCCGGCCGCGCGGATGTCGACCGGGTTGTGGAGTTCGCCGAAGGTGAGCAGGTCGTCCATCTCCAGCAGGGCCGTCTCCGTCGAGTCGTCGAGCGACGGGAGTTCGAGGCCGCGCTCCTCGGCCAAGTCGGCCAAGAGCGTTGCGAGGCCACCGCTGGTCGACGCGACGCAGACGCGCCGGGAGTCCGGCGGGTCGAAGGCAGCGTGGGCCTGCGCCCGCGTCGTGAGGTCGGGGATGTCCGGGACGCGCTCGATGCCCGCTTGACCGAAGGCGGCGTCCCACGCGGCGTCGTTGCCGGTCAGCGACCCCGTGTGGGATTCGGCGGCCGCCTGCGCCACGTCCGAACTCCCGACCTTCACGGCGAGGACGGGCGTCCCCGTCGCCACCGTCTCGCGGGCTACCTCGATGAACCGCCGTGGCTCGGTCACGCCCTCGATGTACGTACAGATGACGTCGACGTCGGGGTCGGCGGCCATGTACTCCACGTAGTCCGCGAGGCTCTGGTCCACCTCGTTGCCTGTCGAGATGACGTGCGAGAAGTGGGTGTCCTCGTCGGCGGCGTTCTCGTAGAAGGTGGCAAAGGAGAGGGCGCCAGACTGGCTGGCGAGGCCGATGTTCCCGGGTTCGGGTTCGCGAGAGCAGAGGCCGGTCAACACCGTCCCCGCCTGTGCGTTGGCGAGGCCGATGCAGTTCGGCCCCGCGACGCTGATGTCGTACTCGGCGGCGGTGGCTTCCAGGTCGGCTTCGAGTTCGGCGCCGTGCTCGTCGGCCTCGCTGAACCCGGTCGTGATGACAAGCGCGGCGGGGACACCAACCTCACCGGACTCACGTACTACGTCGACGACGTGTTCGCGGGGGACGACGACGACCACGAGGTCGACCACCTCCGGGAGGTCGGAGACGGAGTCGTAGCAGGGCCGCTCCCACGCCTCCTCGCGGTTCGGGTTGACGAGGTAGACGTCACCGTTGTAGCCGTAGGAGAGGAGGTTGTCCGTGATACGGGAGGAGTACCACGAATCGGGGCTGGCGCCGACGATGGCCAGCGACGACGGGTCGAACAGTGAGTCGAGTTGTCGTGACATACTCTACCAACTTCCACCCCCCTCATTAATCGTGGCTTTAGTGGCACTATTGTCGAGGGGCGATACGCTGGGTGTCGAACTTTCGTGACTAATCGTGACGAGTACGCAAACGTTTGTTCCGTGTCTGTGAACATTTAAGCCCGTGGCCCTACTGGTTTCGGGTGATGGCTGGAACTGACGAGGAGGGTCTAGACGACCTCCCGCCGAGCGCGAAATTGGTCTTCAAGGTCCTCGAATACAACGGCTCGTTGACACAGAAGGGGATCGTCGAAGAGTCGATGCTGTCGGCTCGAACGGTCCGATACGCGCTCGAACGACTCGAAGAAATCGGTATCGTAGACGAGGACGTCTACTTCGCCGACGCACGACAGAATCTCTACCAGCTCAACGAAACGGCACTAGCCAAAGACGCCGACGCCGACGTCGAGGCGGCCTGCGTCGAGTGTGACTAACTCGAAACGACGCGAATCTGCTGTTTCTCGTCGATAGCGCGTTCGAGTTCGTCCGCGATGGCGCTCCCGCGTGACACCTGAATCTCGCCGCCGCGACCGACCGTCGCGGTGAATAGATACTCGCCGTCGGCGCGGACCTCCACCGTCTCGCCGACCGCTGCACCGTCGCCCACATCGACGACGACGTGTCGCGAGGTGACTTCCGGCGTGACGACAGTTCCCTGCGTGGCACCACTGGCCCCGCCACCGCCGCTACTGCCACTGCTACTCCCACTACTGGGGCGCTCGCTCAGCGTCTGCACGTCGATGGAGATGCCAAGTCGGTCCTCGACATCGTTGATTCGACCGCCACCCTTGCCGATGACGTAGGAGATGTCGTCTTCCTCGACGTAGACGACGGCCTCGTTCTGACCCTTGAGCTCGACTTCGACGTGTCCGCGAGCGATGGACCGAATCTCGCGTTCGACCTCCTTGCGCGCGAGTCGGGAGACGCCCGTCTCCGACGACCCGCCGCCGTCTTCGAGGGGGACGGTGACGACCTGTCGGTTGAACGTGTAGATTTCGTAGGCGGGTTTCCCCGTCTCGAAGTCGGTAATCTGGATGACCGGGCGGGCGAGGTCCTCAGCGGTCAGGCCTTCGGGGACCTTCACCTCGGTCTCCACGTCGTAGACGGTGTCGACGCGGCCGTCCTCGATGTAGACGACGGTGTCGACCACCTGCGGAATCATGCCGAGTTCGACGCGGCCGACCAGTCGCTGGAGGGCGTCGATGGCGCGGGTGGCGTGGACCACGCCGACCATACCGACGCCCGCGAGGCGCATGTCCGCGAAGACTTCGAAGTCGTCGGTCTTGCGCACCTCGTCGTAGATGGTGTAGTCGGGGCGGACGAGCAGGAGGGAATCGGCCGTCTTGGCCATGTCGCCCCCGAGCGCCGTGTACTGGGTGATGTCGGGGCCGACCTGCAGGTCGCGGGGTTTCTCCATCGTCTTGACCGCGTTGTCGTTGTCGGCGAGGAACTCCGCGACGGCCTGTGCGAAGGTGGACTTCCCGGCGCCGGGCGCCCCGGAGATGAGGACGCCACGCTGGCGTTCGAGCAAGCGCTCTTTGAGGTCCTCGGCGAACTCGTAGTCCTCGAGGTCCGTCTTGACGATGGGCCGAACGGCCGTAATCTCGAAGCCGTCCGCGAAGGGCGGACGAGCGACGGCGATGCGGTACGAGCGGTACTGGACGATGGACATGCCCGGTTCGTCGAGTTCGACGAAGCCGTCGGGGCTTGCGCGGGCCGTCTCCGCCACGTCGTGGGCGAACTCCTTCATCTCCGCTTCGGTGGTCACCTCGTCGCGGATGACCTCGTAGTGCATGTCGCCGATAGCGCCGCGTTTGGCCTTCGGCTTCGACCCCGCGCGGAGGTGGACGGACATCGTCGTCTCGTCGAAGAACTGCTCGATTTCCAGTCCGTCGGCGTCGCGCCCGCGGGGTTCGACGTACTCGACGTCCAGCCCCTTCGCGCGACTCACTTCGGCTTGCACCACGTCGCTCGTGAGGAGCGTAGCGCCGAGGTCGGCGGCCACGTCCCGGACGATGGCGTCGATTTCGCCCTCGTCGGCGTCGCGTTTCTGTCCCTCGTTGGGTCGCTTCCCGTGATATTCGACCGAGATGGTGGACTCGTCGGCCAGTTCGACCAGCCGTTGGAGCTCCTCGATGCCCTCCCAGCCGGTGTCGTGGCCCTCGTTGGCCTGCCACTCGAGTTCGCCGACGACGGCCTCGGGGACGACAATCGTCGCACCCTCGTAGGCTCCAGAGTCGACGCGTTCGGACACGCGGCCGTCGATGACCGCGCTCGTGTCCGGTACGACGTTCATACACTGAGTCGGGGGGCGAGACGGAAAAGGGTATTCAAGCGCCGCCCCTCCCTGCCGTCATGAGCGAGGTACTGGACCTGACGCGCCGACTGGTCTCGATTCCGAGTCACGAGGACGAGCGCGCGGCCGGCGACGCCGTCGCGACGTGGCTCCGCGAGGAGACGGACGCGACGGTGCGCCACGACGACTCCGGAGTGATAGCGCGGCGCGGGTCGGGCACCGACTCGCTCGCCCTCGTCGGCCACCACGACGTGGTCGCCCCCGCCGAGGAACAGGTCGCCTGCGGCGGGGACGAGTACGTCGTCGAAGAGCGCGACGGCCGCCTCCACGGGCGCGGCACCGCCGACATGAAGGGGAGCCTCGCGGCCGCGATGGTCGCCTTCCGCGACGCCGACCCCGCGACGGAACTCGTCTTCGCCTCCTTCGTCGGCGAGGAACAGGGCGGCGTCGGAGCGCGGAAGGCCATCGACGCGGGCTTCGCCCCCGACTACGCCGTCGTCGGCGAGGGCTCGACCGGCTACTCCGCGCCCGGCGTCACCGACGTGGCCGTCGCCCACAAGGGCCGACGCGGGAGTACGCTCGTCGCAACGGGCGAGAGCGCCCACGCCAGCGAACCCGAGGCCGGCGAGAACGCGGTGTATCGCGCCTGTGACGCCGTGGACGTGGTTCGCGACCTCGATGCACCCGAAACGACGGTGCTCGGGCGCGACCTCCGGGGGAGCGTCGCCGTCACCGAAATCGAGGGCGGGTCGGCGTGGAACGTCGTCCCCGAGCGCTGTACGGTGACGGTCGACGAGCGCACCGTCCCGGGCGAGCGGGCCGACTTGGAGCGTACCGAATCGGTGCCGGGCGTCGAGTGGGTCGTCGACCAGGACCTCCCGCCGATGGCGTGTGACGACGCCGCCTTCGCCGAGACGGTGCTGGCGGCGGCCCGAGACACGCAGGACGACGCCCCCGAACGCGTCGCCAAGCCGCACGCGACCGACGCGGGGTGGCTGGCGGCGGCGGGGACGACCTGCGTCGTCTGTGGCGCCGCCGAACCCGGCGAGGCCCATACCGCGGCGGAGAGCGTCGCTATCGACGTTCTGGAGCGGTGCGAAGAAATCTATCGACGGGTCGCGGAGTCACACCCGACCGGGGCGGCGTGACTGCGGGCCTCGCCAGTCTCAGTTCGACGTGTCGGTCGCGTTCGCGGTCGGCGTTGCAGTCGCGTTCGCGGTGCCAGTCGCCGTCCCCGCCGACTCGTTGCCGTCGACCTCCTCGACGTCCACGTCCTCGCCCGCGACGCCGCTTTTCCCGATGACGGGCAGGAGGTTGTATTCGCCGCTCTGCCCCTTGCGGACGACGTTGATGTCGAAGACGAACTCCAGTTCGGTGTCGGCCGCGACCTCGAACGGTCTGACGATGCGGAGTCGGTCGCTCGGCACCATCACGTCGACGCTCTCGCCGTCGACGACGCCCTCGGCGCTCGCGACGCGGAGCTCGATGCCGGAGTACCGGCCCGCCTCAAGTTCGCCTTCGAGCACCGAGACGGCCCGGTCGCCGACCACCTGCGTCAGGTCGACGGTGACGTCGTCGAGGTCGAATTCGACGACTCCGCGGCTGTCGTCCTCGTCGTCGCTCTCCTCGGTCACCGTCGACGCCGTCCCGGTCACCGCCGCCGAGGTGACTTCCTCGCCCTCCTCGGCCCGGAAGACGCGAGCCGAGGAGAGCGTCACGTCCAGCGACTCGAAGTCCTCGATGGCCGCTGGCTGGTCGCTGATGAGGAGTCGGAAGGCACCGAGTGCACCGCTCCCACCGTCGCTCCCGCCGCCGCTATCGTCCGTGTCACCGTCGCTTCCGCCACTCGCTCCGCCGTCGCCCCCGCCACCAGAACAGCCGGCGAGCGCCGTGATGCCGAACCCGGCCGCACTTCCTGTGGCTGGCTCCCCGTCTGACGCAGTCGTGACTGCCGTCGTAGTGTCGATACCATACCTTCACTCGGGTCCTGCCGCGGATACGTCTGGTGGCCGTCAGGCGCCGTCGAGTTCGACTACCCGATCTGCCCACGACCGAAACGCGTCGAGCGTCGCCCGCTCCGCCTCGGAGACGGGGTCCGACCCGACGATGGCGTCGGCTTCGAGGGCGTTCAGGACGACCACCTCGGCCCCCGAACAGTAGTCGCGGAGGCGCGACGGGTCGGCGTCGGGGTGTTGGAACGGGATGGTGGCGTCGTTGACGAACACCGCCCGCGGGTCGGCGGGGGCGGCATCGAACAGGTCGGCGGCCCGGCGGGCGTTGTCGACGGCGAGTTCGACGGCCTCGTCGTCGGTGTCGCCGGTGGTGCGGGGGGCGTGGGCGTCGAGGACGCCCCGCCACACGTCGTCGGGGAGCGTGACGAAGCGGTCGAGTCGCCCGCCGAGAATCTGGCCGTCGCGCTCCACCTCGGGTGCGAAATCGAAGACGACGACGCCCTCGTGGCCCTCGCGTTCGAGCCACCGAGTGAGCGTGCGGGCGGTCAGTCGCGTCTTGCCGGCGTTCGAGGGGCCGACGACGAGCGTCGTCCCTGAGAGTGGAGCGGTGTCGGTCACGCGGCGACGACTTCCTCGCGGACGAACTTGGCGAGCAAGACGAGCATCGCGAGGGCGAGGGCGGCGGCGAACGCGAGGACGACCCCCGAGAGAGGGCCGATGCCGCCGGCGACCTGCGAGCGGACGAAGTTGGCGGCGAGGGTGCCCGTGACGAGCAAGAGTGCGACGCCGCCGACGTTCGCGAGCGTCGAGTTGCGGTCGGGGACGGCGTCCGAGTTCAGCAGGTAGAGGACGATGGCGATGGCGAAGGGCGTCCCGACGGTGCCGAGTGCGAGGACGAGGACGAGCTGGCCGAGGACGGCGCCGCCGATGAATGCGCCGGGCGCCGAGAGGAGCGCCGCCGCGACGAGCAGCCCGCGGTAGCGCGAGTCGTCGATGGTCGTCCCCCAGCCGAGCTTGTCGGCCAGCAGGAAGGGCGGGACAATGGTGTTACCGCCGAGCGTCGAGACGGCGGCACCCCAGAGACCGAGGAGGAACAGCCACTTCGCGCTGGGGCCGACCAACGGACCGAGCGCTTGCGCCGCGCCGACGGTGGAGAGGTCGGCGGAGGTGAGGACGCTCGCGGTCACGAGGAAGATGGCGAGCGAGTAGACGCCGAAGGCGACGAGCATCGAGGCGCCCACGTCGAAGGCGGCGAGGCTGTAGTCGTCGCGAGTCCAGCCACGCGAGCGCATCGTGTAGGAGTGCATGGTGATGAGCGTGATGTGGACGGCGCCACCGAGGATGCCCGCGGCGACGAGCGCACCGCCCGAGGGGACGGAGGGGACGAGGCCGGCGACGGCGGCACCGGGATCGATGGGCACGACGAACAGGCTGGCGACGAAGGCGACGATGACGAGGGCGACGATGGTCTTCGCCGCGACTTCGAGGAAGCGGTAGCCGCGTCCGGCGAGGCCGACGGCGAGGACGAGCGCCCAGACGACACCCCAGATTCGCGCGTCGACGCCCGTCACCGTCGACGAGACGGTGGCGACTGTCTTCATGATGACCAACTGCGCGACGCCGGCGGCGATGACGGCGTCGGCGACGAGTAGCCACGCCCACCACTCGCCGAGGTGGTCCTCGACGACGGCGACGATGCCGCGTTCGGTCAGGAGGCCGAGACGCATCGCGAGATACTGGGTGAGCGCCCCCGCGCCGGCCGAGAGGACGACGACCCAGAGCAGTTGGTAGCCAAAGAGCGCGCCGGCGGTGACGAGACTGGCGATGGTGGCCGGCCCGGCGGCGACGGCGCCGGCGACCCACGACGGCCCCATCCCGGAGAGATAGGCCGCGAGTCGGCTTCCGAGGCCCGCGTCGTTCGTATCCATACCACCCGGTGGATGCCTCGCGCGTATAGGTGTTACCACTCCGTGGTAGCACCGACTACCGACGCGAGGTTTAGTACCGTCCGGCGTGACATTGGGACATGAGCGACGCCACGGACGCGTACGACGACTTGCTCGACCACGTCGGTCGACTCACGAACGTCTCGAAGGCCCGCGAAGTGCTCTCGTGGGACCAGCAGGTGATGATGCCGGAGGGCGGGACGCCCGCCCGCTCGCAGCAACTCTCGACGCTCTCGGCGGTTCATCACGACCTGCTCACCGACGACGAGCTCGGGCGACTCCTCGACGACCTCTCGGAGTCGAGCCTCGAGGACGACCGAGCGGCGGTCGTTCGCGAGGTGCGCCGGGAGCAAGAGCGCGCAGTATGTGTCCCGACCGACCTGGTCGAGCGCATCTCGGCGGCCTCCTCCGAGGCGCTGACGGCGTGGCGCGAGGCGAAGTCGGCGGACGACTTCGAGACGTTCGCCCCACACCTGGAGGAGCTGGTCGACCTGAAGCGGCGGTACGCCGAACACGTCGACCCCGACCGCGACCCCTACGAGGTGCTGTTCGAGGAGTACGAACCCTGCCTCCCGCTCTCGCACGCCGAAGACGTGTTGACGACGTTGCGGGACGCGGTGGTGCCGCTGGTCGACGATATCCGGGCTTCGGACGCCGACCTCGCGACCGACGCGTTCACCGCGCACGGCCCGTTCGACACCGAGAGCCAAGAGGCGCTGATGCGGACGGCGCTGGACCGACTCGGCTACCCGTGGGAACGGGGACGCCTCGACATCGCACCGCACCCGTTCTCGACGGGGACGCAGTTCGACGCGCGGGTGACGACTCGCTACGATGAGGCCGACCCCATCGGCGCCCTGCTGTCGACGGTCCACGAGTTCGGCCACGCCACGTACACCCTCGGCCTGCCCGACGACGCGTACGGGACGCCGCTGGGCGAGGCGCGCGACCTGTCCATCCACGAGTCGCAGTCCCGACTCTGGGAGAATCACGTCGGCCGGTCGACGGCGTTCTGGGAGGGATTCCTGCCCGCGGTGGTCGATGCCTTCCCCGGCGTCGACGACGTGAGTCCCCGCGAAGCGTACGAGGCGGTCAACGCCGTGGACCCGACGAACCTGATTCGAGTCGAGGCGGACGAACTTACCTACCACCTTCACATCGTCCTCCGGTTCGAAATCGAACGCGACCTGATTCGGGGTGACCTCGACGTGTCGGAGGTGCCTGCCGTCTGGAACGACAAGATGGAGTCCTATCTGGGCGTGCGCCCCGAGACGGACGCCGAGGGCTGCCTGCAGGACATCCACTGGTCACACGGCAACTTCGGGTACTTCCCCACCTACTCGCTGGGTAGCGTCGTCGCGGCGCAACTGTTCGACGCCGCCGCGGACGATATCAAGGGACTGGACGACCAGATTCGCGCGGGCGAGTTCGACTCGCTCCACGAGTGGTTGACCGAGAACATCCACCGCCACGGCAAGCGCTACGAGACGAACGAACTCGTCCGGCGCGCAACGGGCGAGGGCGTCTCCGCCGACGCCTTCGTCGACTACGCGACGGCGAAGTACGGCGACCTGTACGAACTGTGAGTGGTGTGTGAACGTTACACTAACCAATACGCCTAAGTAGTGGTGTGTCATACCATAGCATGTATGGCAGCCGGACCCAGCGAACACGACGACGAACTGTTCGACCAGTTCCTCGCGGACAACGGCCACGAGACCACAGCGGTACGCTGGGAGCGGTCGTATAACAAGTTGCAGTGCCCGGACTGTGGGGCGCTGCACGACGAAACCGCGGCCGACTGTTCGGTCTGCGGTTGGGACCCCGCGTCGTAGCGGTTCCCCCGAGCCACGCCGTTTATACCACCTCGGGGCGTGTATTTCGACTATGAGCGACGACGCCACGGTCACCCGTCTCTTCGGTGGCCCCGGGAGCGGGAAGACCACCGCCCTCCTCGACCGCGTAGACGAGTTGCTTGAAGACGACGACGTGAGCATCCGCGACGTGCTCGTCGTCTCGTACACTCGTGCCGCGGCCGCCGAGGTTCGCGAACGCCTCGCCGAACGCCTCGACGTGTCTCCCCGAGCGCTGCAGGGGAACGTCTGTACGATGCACGCGAAGGCGTACGAACTGCTCGACCTCTCGCGAGGCGACGTGGTCGGCGAGAACGACAAGGAGGAGTTCTGCGAGGAGTACGGCGTCGAGTACGAGGACGAACACGGCGGCGCCGGCCGACGCACCGCCCGGTCGACGACGCTCGGCAACAAGATAATCGCGACCAGTCAGTGGCTCCAGCGCACTCAGCGCGACGTGGCCGACTGGTACGACGTGCCCTTCCAGTGGGACGAGGAGGCGGTTCGCCTCCCGCCGGACGTCGACCCGAACGCCCAGGAGGGGAACAAGTACACCCCGACGTGGCCGACGGACGACGACCGAATCGACGTGCCCGAAGTGATTCGCGCGTGGCGCTCGTACAAGGGCGAACACGGACTCGTCGGCTTCGCCGATATGCTCGAACGCGTCGCCCAGCGGTCCCTGGTGCCCCACGTCGACTACCTCGTCATCGACGAGTTCCAGGACATCACCACCCTCCAGTACGAGGTGTACGAGGAGTGGAAACCCCACACGGAGGGCGTCCTCATCGCCGGCGACGACGACCAAGTCGTGTACGCCTGGCAGGGCGCCGACCCCAACATCCTCCTCGACGCGACGGTCCACGAGGACGAGGTGTTGCCCAACTCCTATCGCCTGCCCTCGCGCATCCTCAACGTCGTCAACCGCGAGATTCAGCACATCGACAAGCGCCAAGAGAAGGACCTGAACCCGCGCAAGGAGGGCGGCGTCGTCGAGGGGATTCAGAGCCCCTCGATGTTCGAGGTGGTTCGGAACGTCCAGCACACCGTCGACTCCACCGACGAGACGCTGATGATCCTCTTCCGGGCGCGCTACCAGATGTTCCAGTTCATCGACGAGTTCCTCCCGAAGGGCATCCCGTTCTCGATGATGACCGACCAGCGGATGTGGACCGACCGCCTCACGCAGTACGTCCGCGCCATCGAGAAACTGGAGGCCGGCGACCACGTGACCGGTCTGGAGGCGCGTCGCCTCGCCGACATGCTCCAGGAGTCGGCGTTCGGCACGAACGAACGCGACGACTTCTACGACACTCTCGACGAGCTGGAGGAGAACGCGGCGACCGACGACATCGCCGAGATTTCGGTGGCGCCGTCGGTCATCGACGACCACATCCCCTTCCTGCCGGACACCGCGTCCGCCGGCGATATGCTGCGGAAGGTGACGAGCTTCCAGCGAAACGCGGTCGAAGCCTACTTCGAAAACGACTACCGCGGGATGGACCCGAGTCGCGTCCGCGTCGGCACCATCCACTCCGCGAAGGGTCGCGAAGCCGACCACGTCTTCGTCTGCACCGACCTCACGGAGAAGGTGGTCGAGCAGATGGCCGCGAGCGTCGACGACCCCACCGACATCGACGGCGTCGAGGAGTTCACCGCTCACACGAGCCCGGTGCCCGTCCTCACCGACAACGAACGCCGCGTGTTCTACGTCGGTATGAGTCGTGCACGTGAACGCCTGGTACTGCTCGAAAACCTCATCAGCGGGGCGCCGACGCTGCCTATCAGCGTCGTCCTCCACAACGAACTCCGGGACGTCGACGTCGACGAGATGCTCGAAGCGGCACAGTCGTCGCCAGTCCCCGAACCCGAAGCGTGACGACGCAGGCGACGGCGGCCGCCGAAGCCGGCATCGTCGCCGTCGCGACGCGTCTCGCGAGTGCCGACGTGTCCTCACTCTCGCCAGCGACGCTCGAACGCCTCGCCGACGAGGCCATCGAGCGAGCGGGGGCCGACCCCGACGGCGCGACGACGGTCGAACCGGGGACGCTCCGCCCCGCGGAGCCAATCGTCGTCGCCGTCGCGCCCCGCGCCGACGGGCGTCGCGCACCGCTCGCGCGGACGTTCGTCGTCGACGGGCGCGGCGGGTGGGAGCGCCGGGCGGCCGTCGCCGTCGAGATGGCACACGACGCCGTCGGGCGCGTGGCCGAACCCGGCGTCACCGTCCAGCGCATCACGGATGAGGCCATCGCCGAACTCGGGGCGTACGGACTGGCTCCCGGCGAGGGGCCGGTGGTTCGACCGCTCGACGGTTCAGACAGCGAGGAATTCGAGGTCGGCGACCGCTTCGTCCTCGACCCGGCGGCGACAGACCCCGACCCCGACACCGAGCGTTGCGTGCGCGTCAGCGGACGGTACGTCGTCACCGACGACGGCTGTCGGCGCGAGGAGTCGGTGTCCACGTCGCTGTCGCCGTCGGCGTACTAGGACTCGTCGTCCGACTCGGGGTCTTTGACCGCAGTTCCGATGACTCGTTCGGCCACGGCGCCGGGCAGGTCAGTCGGCGTCGTGAGTCGGCGGGGGAGGACGACCATCAACACCGCGACGACAACGAGGCCGGCGCCGAGTGCCTGCTGGCCGGCGAGCAGCGTCTCGATGCCGAACACGCCGACGGGGATGGCGAAGACGAGCGACGCCGCGAGCCCCACCGTCTCCAAGATGCCGAGTCGCATTGGCGGGCGTAGGCGACGGAGCGGCAAAAGGCTCGTCGCTCCGCAGTCAGGCCACGACTTCGGGGAGGTCGTCCACGTCGTCGACGCTGAGGCCGGTGGTGACGAGGAGGCGTAGCCCGCGGCGGACGGACATATCCACCTCGTAGATATCGTCGTCGGGGACGAGTGTGAGCGTCCCAGCGGTGGGGTTGGGGCTGTTGGGGAGGAAGACGGTGTAGAGGTCCTCGTTCGTCGCGCGGCGCGTGCTTCGCGGCGCCTCGTTGGTGACGAAGCCGATGGCGTAGACGCCCTCGCGCGGGAATTCGACGAGCGCGACGGCGTCGTAGCCGGCGGTGCGCTGGGCGAGCGATTCGCTTACCTGTCGGACGCCGAAGTAGACGGTGCGCACGAGGGGGACGAGTCGGATGGCTCGCTCAACGCCACCGAAGAGGCGCTTGCCCAGACGCCACGAGGCGAGATAGCCCAGCGCGGTGATGCCGAGAGCGAGGAGGACGGCCGCGAGCAACTGCGCGACGATTTCGACGTTACCGGTGTAGGAGGTCAGTCGCGTCGCGCGCACGACCGGATTCAACAGTCGCGTCGTGCGGACGAACACGAACTGCAGGACCAACAGGGTCACGGCGAGCGGTGTCACCAGGAGGAGTCCGGTGACGAAGCTCGCCCGAAGCCGGCCGCTGAGACTCATGGGTGACGTGAGGGCGAGGCGAGTAATAGTCGTGTGGGCAGCGGACCGCAACCCCTTACTCCCGCGTCGGCGAAGCGTGAGTATGTTCACGGGTATCGTCGAGACGACGAGCGAGGTGCTCGGAGTCGACGAGAGCGACGAGGGGCGGCGCCTCCGCCTGCGTCACGACTTCGATACGGTCGAACACGGGCAGTCCATCAGCGTCAGCGGCGTCTGTCTCACCGTCGAAGACTTCGGCGACGACTGGTTCGAAGTCTTCCTCGCGAGCGAGACGGTGGCGAAGACGTATCTCGGCGATGTCGGCGTCGGCGACGCCGTCAACCTCGAACGCGCCATGCCCGCCGACGGGCGCTTCGACGGCCACATCGTGCAGGGCCACGTCGACGGCGTCGCGACCGTGGAGTCCGTCGAGCGCGTCGGCGACGACTGGGCCTTCACCTTCTCGCTGCCGCCCGAGTTGGACCGCTACGTCGTCTCGAAGGGGTCGATAGCACTCGACGGCATCAGCCTCACCATCGCGGAGCGGACCGACGGCGAAATCACGGTCGCCATCATCCCGACGACGTACGACGAAACGACGCTCTCGGCCAAGGAGCCGGGTGATCCCGTCCACGTCGAGGTGGACGTGGTGGCGAAGTACGTCGAGCGCCTGGCCGAGTAATCAGGGGTCGAACTCGTCGGCCTCGACCTCCAACGACGACTCCTCGATGTCCTCGCTATCGTGGACCGAACGGTAAGCGCGGCTGTACCGCCGAATCTTTCCGAAGAGGATGAGCCCGAAGAAGCCGTCGTAGACGAGGACGAAGACCAGATAGGAGGGGAGTTGGGGAAGCCCGGTCGCGAAGCCAATCAGGCCGGTCCCGATGCCGACGGTGGTGTTGTAGACGGCGTGGATGAACGTCGCGATGAGCAGCCCCTTGATGATTATCGGTCCGCGGTTTTCCGGGTTGAACTTCGCGAGGCCGAGGTAGTAGCCGGCGAAGGCGGAGTAGATGACGTGGCCCGGACCGGCGAGCGCGCGGACGGCCGTGATGCCGCCGCCGGCGCCGATGAGTCCGAGCGCACCTGCCGTGGGCATATCGATACTCTGGGTGATGTAGAGGGCGTTCTCGATGGTGGCGAAGCCGAGGCCGGCGACGGCGCCGTACACCGCACCGTCGACGACCGCTTCGAAACTGTCGGTGCCGTAGGCGTACAGACGGACCGCGAGGAGCTTCACCGTCTCCTCGATGGGACCGACGATGAGGAAGAAAAAGAGGACGTTGCCGACGAGCCCGAGACCGGTGAAAAACTGCTGGCTGAAGGAGTTGAGCACCGCGGCGAAGTTGGCGGTCAGGACGCCGAGGAGGAAGGTGGCGACGAGCAGCGAGAGGGGTTCGGCGGTCGTGACATCGGTTCGGCGGACGTAGAGCGCCAGCGCGAGCGCCGGAAGCGCGGAGAGCAGCGTCAGCGTCCCGATCTGCGGGTCGGTGATGGCGCTCAGGCCGCCGATGCCGACGAGGATGAGGAGCGCGACGGCGACGACCACGAGGCGCGTCGACGCGACCAGCGCGTGGTAGATGCCCGCGGCAACGGTGTCGAGCGCGCCGCGGCGTTCCCACGTAGCGATGTCGTAGAGGTCGCGAGTGTCGTCAGCGCGTTCCTCGACGGGGTCCCGTCTGCGCGACATGGGCGAAGGCTCGCCCGCGAGCGGTTAAGTCCTTGGCCTAGAGGTGGTTCGAACCATCGGGTATTTGTCTCGGCGCGGCGGAACAGGGAGTATGTACGATTTCGTCGTGGTCGGCGTCGGCCCGGCGGGCGCTCGTCTCGCACGCCGCGCCGCCGACGCTGGGTACGACGTGCTCGCGCTTGAGAAGGGCACGGTCGGCACCCCGCTGGCCTGCTCGGGCCACGTCAGCACCGACATCTGGGAGTACGTCCCCGAGAGCGCGAAGAGCGACCTCCTCCAGAACCGCGTGTACGGCGCGAACTTCCGGCTCGGCGGGCCAGACTCCGACGCGTACCCCTTCTACAAGTCACGCGAGGTGTCGAACGTCATCGACCGCGTCGCGCTCGACCGGACGCTCGCTGACGCGGCCCGGGACGCCGGCGCCGACGTGCGCGAGGGTCACACCGTCACCGACGTGACGGAACGCGCGGACGGCGTGACGGTGACCGCCCGGACCGACGGCGAGACGGTCCAGTTCGAGGGGCGCCTCGTCGCCGGGTGTGACGGCCCCGTCTCGCGAGTTCGGCAGGCAGTCGGCCTGCCCGACCCCGACGAACGACTCCACGGCGTCCTCGCGTTCGACGAGACGCCAGACGACGGCGACTTCGTTGACGTCCACCTGACGGTGCCGCGCTTTTTCGCGTGGCGCATCCCCCGCGGCGACGCGGGCGTGGAGTACGGCCTCGCGGTGCCGCCGGGGACCGACGTGACCGAGCGCTTCGACCAGTTCACCGAGGCCTACGGCACCGAGACGACCCACCGCTGTTCGGGCGCCATCCCCATCGGCCCGCCGGACAGCGTCACCGGCGACCGGACCTTCCTCGTCGGCGACGCCGCCGCCCAGACCAAGCCCTTCACCGGGGGCGGGATTCTCTACGGCATGACCGCCGCCGACCACGCCGTCGAGACGGTCGACCCGGACGACCCGTCGACGCTTGCGGCGTACGAACGGGCGTGGCGCGACGACCTCGGGCGAGAGATTCGACTCGGCCACCTGATTCGCCGGGCGTACTCGCTGCCCGAACCAGTCCAGCGACTCGGTCTCCGAACGCTCAGCGGCGAAATCGGCGTCCACATGGACCGACCGTCCTCGCTGTTCTCGGCGTCACACCTGCGGGCGCTTGTGGGAAGCGGAGAAGAAGAGCGCCCTCACTCGGAGTCGTAGCGCGGACGGCGCGCTGACTCGCCGCTCCCCTCAACGAAGGGGAGGGCCGTGACCGTGGCGTCGGCGTCGTCGCCGTCAACGCGGACCGCGACGGTCGATGTCTCCTCCAGCGCCCCGCTCTCGACGTACGCGAGCGCGATGGGTCGGTCGAGCGATGGACTCTGGACGGCACGGGTCACCTCGCCGATAGCGTCGTCGCCGTCAAGCACCGCCGCCCCCGATTCGGGGAGGCCGTCGAGTTCGAGGCCGACGAGACGCTCGCTGGGACGCCCACGGTTCTCGACGCGGGAGACGACCTCTTGGCCGACGTAACAGCCCTTGTCGAAATCGAGAGCGTTGCGAACGCCCGCGACGTTCGGAATCCGGCCGTCGAGTTCCGTCTCGAACAGCGGCGTGCCGGCTTCGAGCGTCAGCGTGTTCCACGTCCGGTAGCCGACGGGCGTGGTCGGGGTGCCCCTCGTGAGCAACGACTCCCACACGTCGTCGGCGTCGTCGGCGCGACAGATGACCTCGTACCCCGTCTCGCCGGTCGGGTCGTCCGTCGAGACGACGGTGACGCCGGCGTCGCCGATGGCGCCTCGGACGAAGGTCAGCGGCGGTTCCGGCACTTCGGCGCCGGCGAGGAGCGTCGCGACCGTCTCCGTCGCGGTGGGGCCGTGAACGCCGAAGACGGCGAACTCTTCGGAGGCGTCGCGAATCGACACGTCCTGGATGAACACTTTGTCGCCCCAGTCGTCCGCGAGTGGGGCGGCGCGGGTGGGCGGCGTGAAACAGAGGAGGCGTTCGCCCGCGTTGTAGACGTAGAGGTCCGTCTCGATGCCGCCCTGCGGGTCGAGGAGGAGGGCGTAACAGCCCGCGCCGTCGTCGTCGGGGACGGCGTTGGAAACGGCGTTGTCGACGAAGTCGACGGCGTCAGAGCCCTCGACGACGACGACGCCGTAGTCCATCTCGATGGCGCCGACACCGTTGCGGACCGCGAGGTGGGTCCGTTCGGGGCGGCCGTAGTGAGAAACGACCGTCCGGTCGCCGTGCGTCTCGAATTCGGCACCGTAGTCGGTGTGACGCCCCTGCATCGACAAGTCGTAGACGCGGCGGCGGAAAAAGTGACGCGGTTACGTCAGAGCCCGAGTCGGTCGCGGACCGCGTCGAGAAGCGACTCCTCGTCGGGCGCCTCGGTCGGGTCGGGAATCACGCGGTCGGCGGGCAGGACGACGGTCCGTCCCTCGTCGGTCTCGACCGAGATGAGCGAGTCGTCTTTGAGTTCGGCGAGTGCGTCTTCGAGCGTGTCGATGTCGACATCGGCGGCCGCGCGGAGTTCGAACACGGTCATGCCGTCGCCACCGCGGTCCACCAGCGCGTCGAGAACGGCCACTTCCACGTCCTCGCGGTCGCGGAACTCCCGTTTGGCCTGCATGCCTGAGCCTAACGACCGCGGGGGGTTTACCAGTACCGCCGGCGCGGTCGGACGTGCGTCTGACGGATGCTTTTGGTGGAGGGTCTCGCTACTCCTACGCAATGGGACTCAGGTGCCTTCTGGGACACGAATACGCAAACCGAGAGGTGGAGCGTGAGCGGGAGGAACGCGGCAACGAGGTGGTCGTGACCTACCGGACCGTCGAGACGTGTGACCGGTGTGGCGAGCGCCGCGTCGTCAGCGAGAACAAGGAAGTCCGGCCCGTCCGAAACCCCGAGGACGAGACGGTGACGACGGGACTCGGCGGGAGCGTGACGCCCGACCCCGACGAGGCGACGGCAGACGAACCGTCGACGCCGGACGCGCCGGAGAGCGGCGCGGCCGACCGGACACCGGAGACGACGGCGACGCCGGACGAACCGGCGGCGAGTGGGTCGACACCGGACGAATCGACGGCGAGCGAGCCGACTGCCGACGAACCGACTACGGACGACCCCGACGGCGGCATCATCCTCGACGACGACGGCGAGGAAGACACCCTCGGCGACCGGGGACGCGGCGAGTGGCCCGGCGCGGAAGAGGAGGAAGCCGAGGAAGAACCGGACGACTCGACCGACGCAGTCGACGACGGGGCGACCGTCGTCACCGGCGAGGGGTGGCCGGACCACGACGGCGAGGACGAGGGCTTCGACGCCGAACCGAACGACGGCGAGACGATGGACGTGGAGTTCGGTGGCGGACTGACGCCCGAGGAACGCGCCGAGACGACCGAGGAGGCGGCGTCGGAAGAAGACGAGAGCGCAACGACTGCGGCGACGGGGAGCGCCGCAGGCAAACAGTTCGTCGCCGCCGAGGGCGTCGAACGCGTGGACGCCGACGAAGGCGAGACGGAATTTTTCTGTCCGAACTGCGACTACGCCCGCGTCGCTGGCGGGTCGTCGATGCGTGCTGGCGACATCTGCCCGGACTGCCACAAGGGGTACATCGCCGAACGCGAGCGGTGACGCCCGTTTCCCGAGGACGAAACTGGTAAACCATCGCCTTCCGAAGCAGGGTCCATGAAGGAGTACAAGATGCGTCGCGGGGAAACCTTAGAGGAGAACGCGCCGGACCTCAAGGGGACTATCGAGGACTACTTCGGCCCGGTGACGGGGACGGAGGAGTTCAAGGGCAACGACCTCTACGTCGTCGGCGAACCGGACAATCCCGTCTTCGAGCAAATCGTCGCGGGCGCCTCGGAGTACAGCAGCAAGAAGGACAAACTCGCCGTCCACTTCGAGGAGAAACCCGCCGCGCAGGTCATCGAAGAGGGCCACGCCGACGCCGCCGAAGACGCCGTCAGCGTGAAAAACGACTTCCTACTCGAAGTCACCGGCCGCGACGCCAAGTCCCGACGTGACTCCATGAAACGCTCCGTCGAGGACGACCCGGACGACGTGCCGAACGCCTAGAGCGCCTCCGGAATCCACCCGCCGTCGACCTCTACGTTCTCGCCACTCACGTAGCCGCTGTCGGAGTCGAGGAAGAAGAAGAGGACCTGTCGCAGGTCGTCGAGCGACGCCCACCGGCCCCGCGGGGCCTCCGCCGGGAACTCGTCCGAGGTTTCGACGACGTAGGGCGAGATGCAGTTGACGGTGATGCCGTCGTCGCGCGTGTCGTTCGCGAGCATCCGCGTGAACATGATGACGCCCGTCTTCGCGACGAGATACGGGAAGTTCTTCGGGTAGACGAGCGCTTTCTCCGTGCCCGCGTAGCCGACGTTGACGATGCGCCCGAACTCGCTTTCGCGCATCGCAGGGAGCGCCCGCTTCGAGCAGAGATATGTGCCCGTGAAGTTGGTGTCCATCACGCGGTTCCACGTCTCGAAGGAGATGTCTTCCCAGTGCTCGGGCGCGAAGTCGCCGACGTTGTTGACGAGGACGTCCACCTCGCCGAGCGTCGATTCGACGGCCTCGAACATCTCGTCCACGTCGTCGGGGTCGGTCACGTCGGCTTGGACCGTCATCGCCGACCCGCTCTCCTCGCGGGCGACGGCCGCCGTCGCTCGCGCTTCCTCGTCGCTGGAGTAGTAGTGGACGGCGACGGACGCGCCGGCCTCGGCCATCGAGAGCGCGAATTCGCGGCCGACGCCCTGCGAGCTGCCCGTCACCAGCGCCACGCGGTCCGAGAGGTCGGTCGTGAGCATACGAACACATCGGAGGGCGGACCCAAAGAGTGGTCGGTAGCGATTTGTGCGCGGACGCGGAACCGAGGGGCCATGAACCGACGCGACGCGCGGCGTCCCACTCGGGAGGTGGCGTAGATGGCGCCGTATCTGGGCGTCGACCGCGTTCCCCTCGTCGGACCACTCGGCACGCTCCTGTCGACGGACCGCATCACCCCCCACAACGACGCCGTCGGGGGCGGCGTCACGCGCAACAACCCGGCGCAGGTGCTCGACCGGATTCGCGAGCGACTGCCGGACAACGTCGCGACAGCGGTGCCCGAGATTCGGGGCGTTGACGCCGACGGCGACGCCGTCGTCAGAGATGCGCTCGCGAGCGCCATCACCGACGGGACGGGTGCCCGCGACCGGGCGGCGCGCTAGAGCGCGTCTTCGAGACTCGACGCGACGGTGCGGGCCTGCTCGGCGAGGGCTTCGGAGACGTTCCCGGCCTCGACGGCGGCGTCGAGTTCGTCGTCGTCGACGCGGCGGACCGTCCCGTCGCGCTCTTTCACCACGTCGACGTGGAGGTCGACGTAGCGGACGGCGTCGGGGAAACACTCGACGGGTGTGCAGACGTTGACGTAGGTTCCCTTCCGTCGCCCCTCGTCGTCGCGGTAGACGGTCGGATACCACCAGCGACCCTCCTTGACCGTAGTCACGGCCACGTCGCCAGCCTCGCGGCGGGCGTCAAGGGCGTCGTATGAGCCACCGGCCGTCATCTCGCGGCGGAGCGTGAGCGACCCCTCCGGGTCGCGGTCGGTCACCTCAGCGCGTCCGAGGATTATCAGTCGGCCGTCCGGTTTCCCGTGCGCGAGGCGGACGTAGTCACCCGTCGTCGGACCGAAGGTGTCGGTGACGGCCCCGAAGGGGAAGTCGTCGCCCGCGGCCGCGTCGAGTGCTTCCACGAAGTCGACGGCGCGACTCGCGTCCGACGACGACGCCTTAACGCGGTGGTGACCGGGCATCGTCGTCGTCACCGCGCGGCGGTCCGTATCGAGTTCGAAGCGCGACTCGCGCCCGAACCAGAGCCATGTCGTCGCGAGAGGTGCGGCGAGGCGACGCGGCGCGGCGACATCGTCGTCGAGGGAGAGCGACTCGGCTCGGTCGACGGCGCGTTCGAGCGACGTCTGGAGGGCGCCCATGTCCGCATCGGTGGCGTCGTCGCCCCACCGCAGACCCCACCCGTCCGGTGGTTCGATGCCGAGGAGGTCGGTCATGCCCGCGAGTTCCCGCCCCGCCTCGTCGTCGTAGGTGTCGACGGTAATCCCCGACTCGCCGCGGACGAGGGTCGCCGGCCCGGCCCGCACTCGAACGTCGCCGTCGAGGACGGGACGGCGGTCAAGCCACGGCGGCGCGGCTTCCTCGACTTGCACCCGAACCTCGTCGCCGACGTCGACGTGGGCGTCCACGTTGCCGAAGGGGAGGAAGCCCTCAGTCTCGCCGAGGTCACAGACGGCGCCACTCCCCAGCGTCTCGGTGACGCGCGCGTCGAACACGGCGTCGCGGGGGGCGGGCGACGACCACGCGAAGGTGTCGCGCGAGGGAATGATACAGTCGACGAGTCGGGCGACGTCGTCGGGGTCGCCGGTCAGGCTGACGCCCTGTCGGTCGTCCGTCGTGTCGACGGCGACGTCGTGGGGAGCGTGGCCGAAGTCGGCGTCGAAGCGCTCGCGGATGGGGTCGGATGCAGCGACCACGTCGTGGCCGGCCTCGCGGACCCGGTGGGTGAGCGCCGTGGTGTAGATGCCGCGGAGGCGAACGTTCATACGACTCGACGGCGCCGACCGGTCGATACCGGCGGCGAGAGTAGTTCGTCGTCCATCACACTCCCGTTGGACCGCCGGGGTTTTGACTGCGACGGAGTGGGAGTCGCTAGTCGTCGCTGGACGCCTTCGCGGGCTTGCGGCGGTCCGAGCGAGGTCCGTCGCGGTCGATGGCGGGAAGCAGGTCGCGCAGGTAGCGGCCGGTGTGAGAGGCGTCGGTGCGGGCGAGTGCCTCGGGCGTGCCCGTCGCGACCACTTCGCCGCCGCCCTCGCCGCCCTCGGGGCCGAGGTCGACGACGTGGTCGGCGTTCTTCACGAGGTCGAGTTCGTGTTCGATGACGACCACCGTGTTGCCGGCGTCGACGAGGCGGTGGAGCACCTCGATGAGTTTGCGTTCGTCCTCGGAGTGGAGGCCAGTGGTCGGTTCGTCCAGCAGGTAGAGCGTCTCGCCGGAGTCTTTCTTCCCCAGCTCCTCGGCGAGTTTGACGCGCTGGGCTTCGCCGCCCGAGAGCGTCGTCGACGGCTGGCCGAGCTGCATGTAGCCGAGGCCAACGTCCCGAAGCAGTTCGAGGCGACGACGGATGCCGGGGTTGGCCTCGAAGAAGTCGAGCGCTTCGTCGACTTCCATGTTCAGCACGTCGGCGATGGTCGCGCCCTTGTAGGTCACGTCGAGGGTCTCGTCGTTGTACCGCGCGCCGTCACACTCCTCGCAGGGGACGTGCACGTCCGAGAGGAAGTTCATCTCGATTTTGACGGTGCCCTGCCCGCCACACTCCTCACAGCGACCGCCCTTGACGTTGAACGAGAAGCGACCCTTGTCGTAGCCACGCTGGTTCGCGAGCTTCGTCTCCGCGAAGAGTTCGCGGATGTGGTCGAAGACGCCGGTGTACGTGGCGGGGTTCGAACGCGGCGTGCGCCCGATTGGCGACTGGTCGATGAGCCTGACCGTCTCTATCTGGTCGGTCCCCTCGATGGCGTCGTGGTCGCCGGGGTCGACCGACGTGTTGTCGTTCATCTCGCGCGCGAGGCCCTTGTAGAGCACGTCGTGCATCAGGGTCGACTTGCCGGACCCGGAGACGCCGGTGATGGCGACGAACTCGCCGAGCGGAATCGAGACGTCCAGGTCGTCGAGGTTGTGCTGGCGAGCGCCGCGAATCGTGAGTTCGCCGGCGTCGGCGTCGCGGCGCTCCTCGGGCACCGGAATCTCGCGCCGCCCGGCGAGGTAGTCGGCCGTGACGGAGTTCTCGGCCTCGACGACGTCGTCGAAGTCACCCTGTGCGACGACTTCGCCGCCGCGCCGGCCCGGGCCCGGCCCCATGTCGATGATGTTGTCCGCGCGGCGCATCGTCTCCTCGTCGTGTTCGACGACGAGGAGGGTGTTGCCCAAGTCGCGAAGGCCCTCCAGCGTGTCGAGGAGGCGGTCGTTGTCGCGCTGGTGGAGGCCAATCGAGGGCTCGTCGAGGACGTAGAGGACGCCCACGAGGCCGGACCCCACCTGCGTCGCCAGTCGGATGCGCTGGGACTCGCCGCCCGAGAGCGTCGCCGCCTCGCGGTCGAGGGTGAGATACTCCAGTCCCACTTCCTGCATGAAGCCAAGGCGAGCGCGAATCTCTTTCAGAATCTCCTCGGCGATGGTGCGTTCGCGCTCCGTGAGCGAGGATTCCAGCCCCTCGAAGTGGGCGAGGGCGTCCGCGATGCTCATGCGGTTCACCTCGGTAATATCGGTGCCGTCGACGAGGACGGCCCGCGAGGCAGGCTTGAGGCGCGTCCCCTCACACTCGGGGCAGGTGGTGACGGCCATGAACTCCTCGATGTGCTCGCGGGTGTTCTCGGAGTCCGTCTCGACGTGTCGGCGTTCGAGGTTGCCGATGACGCCCTCGAATGGCTGTTCCTTGCGACGGACGCCGTTTTTGGTGGTCCACTTGAAGAGCACCTCCTCGTCGGTGCCGAAGAGGAAGGAGTCCTGTACGTCGTCGTCCAAGTCCTCGAAGGGCGTATCGACGGAGATACCGAAGTGTCGCGCCAGCGAGTCGAGCTGGCGGCGGTAGTACGACCGGTTGTAGCTCCACGGCTCGAAGACGTCTTTCAGCGGCTTGCTCTCGTCTTGCACGACGAGGTCCGGGTCGACTTCCTTCGTGTTGCCGATGCCCTCACACTCGGGACAGGCGCCGTGGGGGCTGTTGAAGGAGAAGCTCCGCGTCTCGATTTCAGGGATGTCGATGCCGCAGTGGGTGCAGGCGAGCGCCTCGGAGAACTCGACGACGAGGCGGTCAGTCGCGTCCGTCTCGTCGCTCTCGCCGTCGACCTCGGCCAAATCGCCGGTCGAGCGAGCGGCCGAGCCGCCGAGTTCGACACCCCCGGGCGGGTCGGGGAGGATGACCTTCAACACGCCGCCGGCCTCGTCTAACGCCATCTCGACGGAGTCGGTGATGCGCGACCGGGCTTCCGTGGATATCTTGACGCGGTCGACCACCACGTCTATCGTGTGGTCGTAGTTCTCGTCGAGGTCGGGCCGGTCGACGGTGAGGTCGTAGGGTTCGCCGTCGACTTCGACGCGGCTGTACCCCTCGCTCACGAGGTCGTCGAAGCGGTCCTCGAAGGCGCCCTTCTGGTCGCGGACGACGGGGGCACAGAGTTTGGCTCGCGTCCCCTCGGGGAGTTCGAGGAGGCGCGTGACCATCTGGCTCGCGCTCTGTTCGCCCACCTCGCGCCCGCACTCGGGGCAGTGTGGCGTGCCGACGCGGGCGTAGAGCAGACGGAGGTAGTCGTGGAGTTCGGTGACGGTGCCGACCGTCGACCGGGGGTTGTTCGCGGCGTTCTTCTGGTCGATGGAGATAGCGGGGGAGAGACCCTCGACGCTCTCGACCTGCGGTTTGTCCATCTGCCCGAGGAAGTTGCGGGCGTAGGCAGAGAGGGATTCGATGTAGCGACGCTGGCCTTCGGCGTACACCGTCTCGAAGGCGAGCGACGACTTGCCCGACCCGGAGAGGCCGGTGACGACGCTGAACTCCTCGCGGGGAATGCGGACGTCGAGGTCCTTGAGGTTGTGTTCCTCGGCCCCGCGAACCTCGATATAGTCCTTACTCATCTACCGCAGGATGGGGACCGAATCCGTGAAACCCTGTCGGTTCCGGGGTTTCAGGAGAGTTTCTCGCGGTTGATGGTCACGCCCGTGGGCGCGATGATGATTTCGTCCTCTTTCTCCCCTTTCACGACTACGTCGCCGTCGACTTCGCGGGCCACCTGTCGGAGGTCTTCGAGGACGCGGTCGACCACGCCGTCGCTCGGACTCATCCGCGTGATGTCGGCGATGACGATGTCGCCGTCGTAGATGGCGTCCTTGATGGGGATGGCGTCGCGGTGTTCGCTAATCTCTATAAACCGAACCTGAATCCCCGCCTCGCCGCGGGCCGTGTCGAAGTCGTCCAAGTTCAGTTCCACGTAGTCCTCGGTGCTGTGGGTGCCGCCGCCGCCGAGGATCTTGCTCATGATGCCCATAGTACGTACAGGAACCACGGGCTCAATAGTTCTTGCGTCAGACACAGGCGCCACGACGGGAGGCTTTTCACGCACGCTGCCCCTCGCACGACCGTGACCTACAGCATCTGCGTCCGGGAGCGAGCCAGCGACGGCTGGCGATTCGGCGTCGCCGCCGCGGCGCGTGTCCCGGCGGTCGGGGGCGTCTGTCCCCACGTCGGCGACCACGGCGCCGTCGCCGTCGGCGGCGTCACCGACACCACGCTGGGCCAGCGCTGTCTCGATGCGCTCGCAGAAGGGCAGCGAATCGACGACGCCGTCGACGAACTCGTGACGGACGACGGCGCGACCCGCTGGCAGCTTCACGGCGTCGGCGTCGACGCGACGGCGACACACACGGGTGCGGACTGCGAGTCGGTCGCGGGCGCCCGCGCTGGCGACACCCACACCGTCGGCGGGACGGCGATGGCCGACAAGGAAGTTCTTGACGCCCTCGAACACGGATACGCGGCCAACGAGCGCGACGCACCGCTCGTTCGGCGCCTGCTCACGGCGCTCGCGGCGGGCGAGCGAGCGGGCGGCGACGACCGAGACCTGCCGGTCGGAAGCGCGGCGGTCGTCGTCCGCGGCGAAGACGACCCGCTGTATCACGACCTTCGGGTGGACGCGAGCGAAAATCCGGTCGCCGACCTACGCGAGACGTATCGGCAGGCGAAGCACGGATACGAGGCGGCGCTCGACCGATACGGCTAGACCGCTCGCCGCGACCTACACCGAGAATTCGTAGAGTTCGTCGCCGACGTGGTGGACCGATTCGACGACTTTTCCGGAGTCGCCGGGCAGGTCGCTGCCGTGTTCGAGCGCTCGGCCGACGGCGAGTGCCTTGCCGTGGGTCTCCTCGACGATGACGACGAGGTCCTGGGGGTCGATAACCTCGTCGGCGTCGACGATGCCGGGGCGCATCACGTCGGCGCCGTCGCTGACGAACTGGACCGCGCCGGCGTCGACGGTGACCACGCGGCGCTCGGGCGGGAAGGCGTTCGCGCCGCGCACGGTGAGATAGGTTTCGCCGTCGACGAGGAAGACGTGTGGCTCGCCGTCGACGAGCACCAGGTCGAACTCGGTGCCGACGAGGTCGACGCGTTCGTAGGTGTCGCCGTCGACCTCGACCCCAAGTTTCGATTCGAGGCTCGTCTCCAGGTCCCGTATCTCGTCGCTGCGCAGGTGATGGCGGGATTTGACTTCCATACGAACCGGGAGGGTCGCTCTGGGGATAATACTGATTATCCAGCGCGTCGGCCGAGCGTCGGACGCGTAACAAACGCTAAGTGGTCGTGGTGTCTGCCTTCGGCTATGTGGCGTTCCGGGTCGGACAGTAGTCAGGACCGAACCACGGTCGTCTGTATCGCGTGTGGCTCCTCGCTTCTCCGATCCGAAGCGCGCGAGTACGACAAAGAGGGCGACCGCTGGAGTCGACACGGGAAAGAGTTCGAGCACCTCTGCAAGGAGTGCTACCGAACGCTCTGTCATCAGCCACGCGACGAACTCGAATCGCTCCTCGTCGACATCGGCGAGGGCGAGACGCTCTCACAAGGAGCCTTTCTCGAACGCTACTACAGCACCGTCGAAGACCGATACGGCTCGCCCGAAGAGCCGGAATCCTGACGCCCGGACGCGCCCGACACGTCTAACTACCCGTCACGTTTAGTCCGGTGCATGACGACCGATTCTGACGCCCAAGCCGAGGCTGGGACCGCCGAGGGACAAGGTCCCGTCGAGATTTCGCCTGCCGAGGCGCGGCAGTTACAGGAGAAACGCGAGGAACTGTTCGAGGAGTTCGAGATTCGCGACGAGTTCCCGCGCGAAGTGATTCGAGAGGCCGAAGCGCGTACCGAGGACGTGCAACAGGAGATCGAGGACGAACTCGACCACCGCGAGGACCTGCGCGACCTGACCGCGTGGACGACCGACCCGATCGACGCCCAAGACTTCGACGACGCCATCAGCGTCCGCGCCGAAGACGACGTGTACCGACTCTGGGTCCACATCGCCGACGTGACTCACTACGTCCACCCCGACTCCGCGATGTGGGAAGAGGCCGTCAAGCGCGGGAATACGGTCTATCTCCCGTCCTACACCATCCACATGCTCCCACCGACGCTCGCGGAGACGGTGTGCTCGCTCGTGCCGAACGAGGACCGACTCGCGCACACGGTAGAGATGGAACTCGACGCGGAGACGCTCTCCTTCGAAAATATCGACATCTACAAATCCGTCATCCAGAGCGACGAGCGTCTCACGTACAGCCAGTGTGAGGACCGACTGGAAGACCCGGACGCCCCGCTCCACGAGGAGAACACCCTCGCGTTCGAGCTCGCCGACCGGATGCACGAACAGCGCAAGGAAGACGGCTCGCTCGTCCTGAACCCGAGCCGTGACCGCGCACACACCATCATCGAGGAGTGCATGCTCAAGGCGAACAAGGCCGTCACGCACGAGCTGATGTGGAATCGCGGCGTGGAGGCGATGTATCGCGTCCACCCCCAGCCCACGCCCGACCAGTGGAACGATGCCCTCCGCGAGATTCAGGAACTCAACGGCGTCTCCATCCCCTCGGACAAGTGGGACGACCCGCGGAAAGCGGTCAACGGTGCCCTCGAAACCTCCCCGGACCGGATGCTCTCGAAGATTCAGCGGGCGGTGCTGAAGGTGATGCCCCGCGCGAAGTACATGAACGACCCCTTCGGCGGCCACCACGCCCTCAACTTCGACATCTACGGTCACTTCACCTCGCCCATCCGACGCCTATCGGACCTGATCAACCACTGGATCGTCCACGAGAACGACGTGCCCGAGGACCTGATCGAACTCTGTGACCGGGCCTCGGACCGACAGAAGGACGGCGAAACGGTGGAGCGACTCTACAAAGGGTTCATGGAGGAGATCAATCTCGACCCGTACGCGGTGAACAACCGCGGCGTCGTCACCGTCAACGAAGACGGTGCGGTGGTGAACGACCACGGCCTGCCACCCGAAGAGGACTGAGCACGAAGGCGGCTGGCCGCATCTCTCGACCGGACTACTTCAGTAGCCGACCCTGCCGACGATATTCTTCGAGACGCATCGGGGTAGCTACCAGTATCTGAATCGACAGCCTCCGCTCTGTCGGACATAGCGGCGATAAAAGAAATCGCACCGGATGACCGCTAACGGCGGTCAGTCGGGATTAATTGTCGTTAGTCGTCGCGTCGCACGGCCAGCAGCGCAGCCGCGATGAGCGCGATGACAGCGACGAGAGCACCGAAGCCGGGGCCGCCGCCCTCAGTGGTCGTCGGCGTTGCCGTTGCCGTTGGCTTCGCCGTCGGCTCAGGCGTCGGCTCGGGCGTCGGTTCGGCGGTTGCCGTCGGCGTCGCCGTCGGTTCCTCCGTCGGCGTCGGCTCCGGCGTTGCCGTCTCGACGCTCTGCACGATCTCTACCTCGACCGTGTCAGAGTTGTACGAGTCGTCGGCTTCGAGCGTGTACGTGCCCGTCTGCACGTCCTCAAGCTCGATCGAGACTTCGTACTTGCCATCGTAGCCCCAGTCCTCAGTCGTCGTCAGGGCGACCGAGTCGCCGTCCTGAGTCAGGAGCTCGACGGTGATCGAGTTGTCGTCCGGGCGCAGGTTCGTCCTGCCTTCGACGACCATCTCGTCGTCAACGCCGACCGGGTTGACGCCCGAGGCCTGCATGCCGTCGGGGTACACCGAGTTGATGGTCGTTCGCGAGTCCGTCAGACGGAATCGCGTCGTGACCATCCGGTCGTCGCTTGCAGTTGCCTCGGTCGTCTCTTCAAGCAGGCGCGAACGGACCTGCTGGCCCGTCAGCGACTGGTTGTCGAGGTCGGAGGCGAACTGGTCAAGGTCGTTGTATGCGTCGCCGGAGGAGCGGCTCTCGATGCCGCCGTCACCGAACTCGTTGTCACGGCCAACCGTCAGCACGTGTGCGCTGACCTGCCCTTCCTGCAGGTTCGACCCAATGTTCAGGTCGTCCTCGTCGAACGTGTTGTCGTCGTCGGTCGTCACGTCCGTGTAGTAGGTGTTACCCCGTTCGTCGACGAAGACGAACGCCACGGTGTTCGAACCGAGCGACGAGCCAGTCACGTTCACCACGCGATCGTCGACAGAGACCTGACCGCCGACCGTGTTGAAGGTCGCGCTCAGCTCAGTGTCGGTCACGCGCAGCGATTTCTGACCGCTCGTTCCCGTGTTGAAGTCCGAGACCGAGACGTCAGAGGAGATGTTACCAGTGCCACCGACATCAGATACG
>NZ_FNQT01000005.1 GCF_900107665.1 Haloplanus vescus | reverse complement strand
ATGCAATGCATTGAGTATTTCCAGCGGCTCGAAGCTGAAGGGCAAGGCTGGGAGCTAGAATCCAGAACGCGAGAAGAGATAGAGATAATCGAGTCTGGAAAAGGCTCCTCATCATTGTACGCAAAGCGAACGGCCATCCTCAACAATTTGTACGGAGTCGATATCGACGAAGGTGCTGTGGAGATCTGCAAGCTCAGGCTCTGGTTGTCGATGGTCGCTGATATCGAGGATGAACCGAGCGAGGTGGAGCCACTCCCCAACATCGATTTCAACGTACGGCAGGGGAACAGCCTAATCGGTCAACTCGATACGGATATCGAGAGTAACGAAGACGGAGACAGCGATCTCGATTCTTGGGAAGTGAAAACTCGTTTTGAGGACGTGAAAGAGGCCATCAAGAAGCACAAGAAAGCGGAGACCAGTGTTGAAGCTCAAGAATGGCGGAAGGAGGCAGAAGACAGAATAGAGGAACACCGGGACAAATTTGACAAAATCCTTCGGCGAGAATTCCAAGACGCTGGCTTCGACGACATAACGATCGAGGAAATTCGGGAGTGGTCCCCCTTCCACTGGCCGTTGGAATTCGCCGACGTCTTCGAGAAAGGTGGATTCGACGTGTTCATCGGGAACCCACCATGGGACATGCTCTACGCGAATCGCGACGACTTCTTCATCCGCTACGATGAGCAGTTCCGTACCTATCCGTCGGAGGAAAAGGACGGTGTAATGGAAGACCTCCTCTCAAGCCCTGAAGTTGCGTGGGAATGGGAGGACTACAAGGAATCGATGGAAACTCAAGCAGACTTCTTCACGCAGGGAGATGTCTACAAGCTCCAATCTCCGGTGGTGGGCGGTCGGACGATGCCGACAAAGAACGAACTTTCGGCTCTTTTTCTAGAACGGGTCTTCAGACTCTCCAGAGACGGCGTGAGGGTGAGTCTGCTCCTCCCGGGGACTATCTTCGGGGGGGTGATGGGGAAAGACCTCCGAACGCATCTACTGGACCATACAGACATAGAGAACCTCATCGGGTTCGAAAATAAGGGAATCTTTGAGCAGATACATCGGCAGTACCGATTTGCCATTCTGACATTTGAGTATGGTGGTAAGACAAGTCGACTCCGGGGTATTTTCAATCAACGGAGTATGGACGTGGTCTATAATATTGAGGACGTGGCCGCAGAAATCCCGCGTCAAGTGCTTCTCAATTATTCTCCCGAGGGTAGAATTTTCCCCTCGATCACATCACAAGTCGAAGCCGATGTCCTCAGCAAGGTAGTCACTCAGTCACCTCTAGATGAGAATATCGAAGGTGCTTGGTCTGTGGATATGTTGACGAAGGAGTTCGTCGAGTCCACCGATAAAGACCGATTGCAAGATTCCCCTGAGAATGCTGATTATCCAGTATATGGGGGTGCGAACATCCACCAATTCGAACACGATAATACCCACACAGAGAGTTTGGACAACCCTCGGTATTGGAGTCGGGGGATGTACGATCCATCGAATAGTGCCCAGTACCGTGTTCGAGAGAAAAAATTCAACCGGGGGAACCTCAAGCGAGCAATATACGACGCCTTTGGAGGTTCAGAGACGAGCAAGTCTCAGGTTCAATTCGTAGATGAACTGCTTGAAGAACACCGTGGTCACGGACTTGAGGAAGAAGATGTCCTGCTCGATTGCACTGAATACCGAATCGGCATTCGAGACGTTTCTCGATCCCGAGACGAGCGGACGATAATAGCGACGGTACTTCCGAAGGACGTCATCTGTCTCCACACCATTAACACGTTCAAGCCGTTCGCTATTGAGCCGGAAGAGGAACACCTCACAGAGTCCCCACTTCGGTCACCCTACGTCCGGCGATTTACGGATCAAGAACTCTTCGTGGCAACGGGACTCCTGAACAGCATTGCGTTCGATTTCCTGATGCGAACTAAAGTCGAGACGCACATCGTCAAGCGCGAGCTATTGGAATCCCAGCTACCACGCCTCACCGACGGAGATGACTGGTTCCATTATATTGCTGAACGAGCTGCCCGATTGAACTGTTACGGTGAAGAATTCAAAGAAATGCGTGAGCGACTCGGCGGAATCGAGGCAGCGATAGAAAATCAAGAGCGCAGAGGATTACAGGCTGAAATCGACGCGGCCGCATTCCACGCGTATGGCCTGGAACGTCGTGACGTGAAGTTTGTCCTCGACGACTTCCATCGTGTTGAGAATCCGAAGCTGATGGACGAGATGTACTTCGATCTGGTCTTGGAGAAATATGATCTGCTGGATCAGAAGGGGCCCCTACCGTAGCTCCCGAATCATTGTCCGACAACCCCCCAGCATACGAGCTTCGCTTGTACATCACTCTCTCCCATCAGTTTTGTCTGGTATTCAGTAGAGGCTTCGACGTTCTCTTCCAAGAACTCCTCAAGCTGACTGAGGAACTCCCCGGTTGGCCACTCTGGGAAAGAGTCGTACTGCTCGTTCTGGCGAAAGATCTCTCGTAGGATTCGGTCTTCATCTGTGTTCGCCAGCTTTACCTCCTGCAGCCGCTCTTCGATATCGGTAGCCCATTCTCCTAGCGTTTCGAACTCTTCGACAGGGGCCGGCTCATCGCCGTAATTCGGCTGAACGTAGTGACTGATGAAATCGAGGATTGTCTCCTGTTCCTTCGAGAAGGCCTCTCCCTGTTTGAAGGCTCCCTCAACCTGGCCTTCTCGAATTACCTCAAGACGTTCGTCAAGCACTGCTTGAATCTCCTCACGGTTCGACAACACCGTATCTGGATTTTCGGTGATCGGGTCGCCGTCAACTGAAGGGTCAATGTTGAGCGTGCTCACGGGCCGCTCTTTGACCTCGTCGGCGAAGGGCTTGTAGTAGAAAGCACGACGGACGCGACCAAGCGGGGACTCGTGGTTATCATCGTCGAACCAGAGGTGGGCAAGGGCGAATACGCCCGGACGAGGACCGGCATCGTGGTCAGTTACATTCGTGTAGAGGAATTCCCGTTCTTCGGGCGGGTCATCGAAAAAGTCCTCAGCGTACTCGAAGTCTTCCGCAGTCAGGTCATAATCCTCGTTCAGTTCTCGCTTCAGAAGGTACCGCTCGAACGCAGCGTGTTCATTACTCCCAGCGTTGCGGAGGAGCGGATTCTTGCTCGTGTCGTCGAGTTCATTCACGTCGTCAATTTCCCGGGACTTCTGGAGGGAGTCCTCGATCTCGTCCACCTGTAATTCCCCGATAGTCTTCTCCGTGTCTACACCTGTCTTTTCGAGAATCTGGTCTTCGTTCGGATCGAGGATGTTGTTCTCCTTTCCGACGATGAGCGCGATATCGTTGATCTTTGCCTGCAGGCGTTTCAGGAGCTTGATCGCCGCCTCGATGTCGCCGTCCGGGTAGAAGTTGTGGACGTGTTTCTCGGCGGTACTCCCGATCCGGTCGACTCGCCCGACACGCTGGACAATCCGCATCGGATTCCACGGCAGGTCGTAATTGACCACCACATGAACGTCCTGAAGATTAACCCCTTCACTCAGCGTGTCAGTGGCCACTACGTACTGTAGCTCTGAGTCCCCCGACTCGGCGAGCGTTTGCTGATAGCCTGACGCCTCGGGGGCAAAGCGTTGAATGATGTCCTGCTTATTCTCGTCACCACCCTTGACGACGGCACTGTTCGCCTCTGTGAGTGGTGAGTCCGCGTTGTCACAGAGGGTTCGATAGACGTAGTCTGCAGTTGCCCGATACTGCGTGAAGATGAGCACCTTCTGATCGTGATTAGTGAGGACATCTGCAAGTCGGTCGATCTTCGGGTCACGGAACTCGCGGAGTGAAAAGACGGCCTCGTAAAAGTCGCGTGTGGCAGGGTCGACTTCGCTCAGGTCACTATTCGGGTAGAGAATCGGATTCACCTCTTCTTCAGGAATATCGGGGAGGACACCAGCGTCGTGGTCAGCAAGCCATTGCCGCGTAGAAACCGCATAATCGCTCACATCACCCGCATCACGGGCGACATCGCCGATGAACTGCGAGAGGAAATACGAGAGAAGGGTGAGGTCCTCCCTGATGTACGTCTTCACCTCGCCGATGGTGGCGTCTGCCAGTTCATCTCCCTCGGTATCAGCTCCTTCTTCCGATTGAATAGCGGTGGTATCGAAACCGAATTCTTCGAGTGTTTGTTCGAGATCTTCAGCAGCGTCGGCTCCTTCGACAAAGTCACCGAGTTCAGAGTCATCCCCCTCCCGAACAGTTCGGAGCATATCGATGTCTTCGTCCTCGGGGAGTTCACCAAGAAGGCCGAGGAGTTGGCGTTCGCTCTGATGCAGCGTCTCGATCGACTGGACGAACGCGTACGTTGAGGACTCGAGCCGTTTGAGGAGGTTCAGCTTGTAGAGAGCTTTCAGCGTGCTCCCTGCTTTCGGGTTTTTGACTGTGATGTGGGGTAGGTGGAGGGCGTCCATCACGTCAGGAAGCATCCGATATATTGGCTGGTAGGCCGCCGGCAGGGAGTACTGTTGCTTGTTGAGTTTCGGCGGCTTGAAGCTCATCTCGAAGTCTTCGCTGTCCTGTATCTGGTCTTTGACGTGCTTGCGCGTCCGGAGAACCATCACTTCGTTCAGGATATTCGAAATTTCAGAAGAGTGTCGCTGTAGCTGCTCGGTGATTTCTTGCTGTTCGTCGTCGCCGACCTCCTCTTTCCCGGATGCGATGCGTTTTCGTGTCTCCGAGAGTTCGATATATTCGTCGAACGCATCAAAGTCGAGTGACGCCTTGTTCCGAAGTTCCTCCGGGCTGGTGAACAAGCTGATGAGGTTCTTTAGGTCGGTAGCGCTGTTATTGATCGGGGTCGCGGTCAGCATAATCATCGTCTTTCCGCGGAGTTGCCTGAGATTCGCGTGTCGTCGCGTCCCCTTGTAGTCATCATCGTGGTCCGGATTCGGTCGCCATTTCCCGTAGTTCCGGAACCGGTGAGCCTCGTCGATAAGCAGGACGTCGAACTCGTCTTTGAGGTCCTGCACCTCGTCGTAGGGGAGATTCTGGAACTTGCTGATACTCATCACGTCAAGGTGCGTGCCGTCTACCTCTAACCCGAAGTACGGATTGCCGTCTTCGTCAGTGTCGTTCTGGAGTAGGTCTTCCCACTGATCAGTCAGGTTGGCCGGGACAATGAGGAGACAGTGGTCGCCACGTTGGCGGTAGTCGTGGAGGAGTTCACCGCCAATAAATGATTTTCCCAGGCCGACGGAGTCGGAGACTATGCACCCGTTGAACTGGGAGAGCTTCTCCTTTGCACTCTCGTACCCGAGCTTCTGGAAGTAGTACAGTGGGCTGTCACGGATGTTGACGTTCCCACTCAGTTCGTCGTAGGCGAGCAGCTTGTAGAGCTCGAACGGTTGGAGATACGTGCCCAGCTCCTCGGATGACGTCTCCTTGTCGGACTCGTCCTCCTGCTGTTCCTTCCAGTCCTGGTACTCCTCGCTGTTCTCGATGATTTGGATGATCTCCTCACTGAACTCCTCGGCGTTGGCCCACTGGTTGTCGTACCACTCCTCGAACGCTTCGGCCTTGTGTCGATCCTGACTCGTGAGGTTCAGCTCGATGTTGTTCTGGTGGCCGCTCTTGGTGAAGTTCGAGGAGCCGACAACTGTAGCACATGGGCGGGTGTCTTCATCCCCGTCGTGTCCCCAATCTTCGTCTTTTTCGAGTGGCGCTCGAAATGATGCACCCTTTGCGTGGAAGTAACCATTTTCAGGATTTCGCACACGGACGCTCACCTCGCCTTCGGCGATAAAGTCTCGTAGCCGGTCTAGTCGGCCGATCTGAGCGTTATTCAGCTCCGAGATGCTTTCTCTCACCTCTCTTTTGAGTTCCTCTTTGAGATTCTGTCCCTCACCGATTTCGTCAGCAGTTCCCCTATTCGTCTGACGACCCATCAAAATCCGAAGCGGAGCGTGGTCGAGCTCATCGGGGTCAGCCAGGTTTTCAAGGTCTTCCCGGTAGAGGTCAAATCCTGAGAGATAAAAGTAGCCAGTTGCGATACGGCCTTCCTCGATCTGGGGAATAATCCGCTTGTAAGCGTCTTCTAGTGTTCTGTTGGCGTTATCGACAAGCGGAGGAAGCGAGAGCATCGTAATGCCGAGATGTATTCAGTACGCGAACTTAGTGTTTAGTGACCTCCCTACAGAGGTGGCACTAGACAATAGCCCGTCAAACTGGTCGAAGATCCCGCCAGCGGACGTCAACGGTGTCACCATTGGCGATTTCAACCCGAAAAAGATAGCCCTCTCGTTGATCATTAGTCACAGCTCCCGCATCGTCTGAGATGATCTCAACGACTGTTCCTCGACGTCCATGTAGGCGCTCGTGATCTGGATCTGTCTCGTCCGGGATATCGATTCGGACCGTGTCTCCAATATCGAATCGTTTCATAGTAGGTGTCATCAGCTCTGCATCCAGAATAGCCCTATCGAACCAGCCATAACGGTTGCACCGATTATTAGCCCGACTGTCGTCGGAGACGGTAGAGAATCGATTTATATAGACCAATCAAACGTCCTGAGCTTATAGACGGGCCAGAGTGCTAAGTACACAAGGGCGAGCGTGAGGATCAGGTTGAGACCTAATGTAGCGACGAATGTTAGTACAGTTTGCTGTGGAGTGAGACTGACGTCCATCACCTGAAGGAACTGGACGAGTGGACCGAGATTGATGATGCCGAGTATGATAGCGAAGAACCGGACAAACGGTCCTAAGTCTTGGCGACTGTCTGAAAGATTATTGTACCTGGTGATGTTTGTACGCATTCCATCCCGTGCTTCGGTGACTTCATCTGAAGTGGTGACGTCAGTTAGTCGCCCATCATCGAAGTAATGGAAGTGCCAGTGATCTGGATCTGAATCACATTTGCACAGTAATGCGTGGGCCTCTTCTGCGGCAGTCGCTACGAAGTCAACCTGATCAATGTTGATATACTCATCTACGTCGGGACAGACAAGCTGTGGATGTTCTGAGATATCCCAGCCCTGGGTGTCGAAGTGCGCCTGTAGTTCGTCTTCGATTTCTTCCGTACTGATGCTCACTGCGTCGGTGTTAAGCCGGCAGAGACGGAGCGACAGTGGGTTCTGTAATTGAACAATATCGCCATGTAAACTACTCCAGAATCGGTGTTCAAGGAGTTCGGTCCAAAAAAAGGCGTATTCCTCATCTTGGCAGTGTACGGCGTTAACAAATCCGACAGGGAACCGCTTTTTCAATGGATCGGCTGAGTGGTTTTCCAACCGCTGCCCATCAAAAAACACCCGGAATACAACCTCTCCGACGCTATCTGATTCAGCGACTAAACGCTTGTTGAGGTCGTCGATGGACTCCGTCGTTGTCTCACTAAACCACTCATGCTGGTCTATCCGTTCTGCCCATTCCTGAAACACATAATCTGGATCGATGAAATATATTGTATCGACATGATTCGGGTCGGTGCAACTACACTCGGCTACACTTGACCGGCAAGAAGCGCATACGTCTCGTGCCTCGGCAGTGAAGAAGGCGTGCCACCCAGAGCTCAGATCGGTCTCATCAACACCGGCTTGATAGAGAAATTCCTCCATTTCCGGCTCGAAGAACTGATAATCAGTGACAGCACCATGCGATGGTACCTCACTGAGACACCGGTTGAGGAACCTCGCATCCTCATCAGAGAGCATACTCTTCGATCGCGTACTCAATGATTTCAAGTGGTGATTCCCAGCGCTGGCCTAACATGTGGTGTAGATGGCTTGAAAGGAGTTCAAAGTCGGGACGCGTCATCCCGTCTGCCGTTACTGCATAATTCTCGAAGAAATCCTCAATATATCCCTCATGACGTGGCATCATTTCATCCTCATCCACATCGGGGTAGGTATCGGCAGTCAGATCGAGTCGGGACAGTTCGATACCAAGACACGCGATGATTGACTCGAAGATATGCCGCTCTTCATCTTGGTAGTCATCCTCGTCAAAATAGTCACTGACGAGATTCCTGAAGGCCCGGTTCACCCGTTCTCGATGGATATCTTCCGGCGAAGCGAACGAGCCTCGAAATGCTTGATACACATACTCGTCAATTAGATCATCCAACGGATCAAGGAACTCTCGGTGCTCCCGAATGGCTGCTAAATGCTGCTCAAGCTCATTGAGGAAATCCTCCTGCGTCGGTTTCGTGGTGCTAATATGACCGTCGCTATAGGCCCGCACCTGCACTGGTTTCTCGATCGTCCCATCATCATAATCGACATAGAACCGGACCTGTGTGATGCGGCCTTCCTCCCGTGCTGGTTCCAGGATAGGAGACCCATACAGTGATTCAGCACGGTCACCTCGATACCGAGCTGTATTGACATTCGAGTCGCGGAATTCCTCGTAATCGAGTCCAGAGTTGTCACCCCGCATCAAGTTCTGCAACAGGAGCAGCTCGGTTTCCCGGAGCGATAACTCGGCTTGGCTCATGATTGTACCCCCCATCGCTTCACCGCGTTCTTCATTTCCTTTCGGATCGGATTCCGGCCCACCGAATTGGATACGGCGACGATGCCATCGTCCGCATGGGCGCGCACCTCCATCATGTACCGATTTTCCCGAATCAAACGCTCTGCCTCTTCTAACTCAGTCTCGCTCAAATCAATAATCTCTCCTTCAGCTGTATATGCCGTTTCCAGTCCCTCTGCATCGATATTCTCGGGATGATCGACAACCTCAAACTGTAAATCAACGATACGGGCCTCATCATTCGCCTGGACCTTAGTTAAGGTCGTAGGACGTCGAAACTCCTCGCTCTCGACCTGTCTGAGTTCTTCTCCACCTAACTCTTCAGCACGCGTTACGAGGTCGTCATAGACGATATCATCAACCACATAGAACTGGATATTGAACTGGTCACCTTTCTCTCCATATTGTTCAAACATCGCTTCAATAAACTCGTCATATCGTTCGTCTCCTACCCGGTCTTTGATTTCACCAAGAAAATCTTGCTTCTCGTGTTCCAGTAGGTAAGCCCGCCCTAGATCTGCTTCCTCTAAAACGTCTTGCACAAGTTCCTCTTCCTCTGACCGAAAGTGTTCGACTCGGATACGGCTAATCATATCCTCCGTCCGGTAGTCTTCCCGGAAAATGTAGGTATTATCCGCCATCACTCTCACCTCCGTCCGACGGCAAGACTGGATCAGCCTCCGCCAAGGATTCGAACTCCCCCTTGTAGCGATCTAACATCTCGGTCACGTCCAGCAGCATCATATGAGGGTGAACGAGTTCTCGAAAGGCCTCCCGGACATCGTCCTCCTGAATCGTTTTGGCATTCCTATCCCGTGCGTTCTCTGCAGCTAACTGCCACACAATACGAGTCGTCTCCTCAAGCTGCGCATTTAGATAATCAAGAGAATCCCCACCAACCTGCATTTCCTCCTCATGTGCCTTCACAAACTCCCAGAGCGGCGAACGCTTAATCGGATCAATATCCTCCGATGAATCATCCATACCCCGGAGAATTAAGCCACTGACATAAAATCTTGTGTCTCTGTCCAAACAAAATCATCAATCCGTATCTGAAGTAGTACTCTCTACAATTCTACGAACACGGTCATCACCCAGAAACACCCACTACCCAGGTCTCTTTCACTTCGCTGTCGCAGATACACTCGTAAAAATACTCGGTACCCGGGCGAGTTGGAGGACATGGTCGTGGAGTTGGTGGGCAAGGATGGTCATTTCGCGGTAGTAGGTTCGGGAGTGGTTGTTACGCCAGAGGCCGAGGTGCTTGTCCCGGATGCCCTAATTGTAGAGACGGACGTCGCAATGACTACAGGGCAGTACCCGTTCTCTGCTTCGAGAATTCGGCCGCTTTTAGCAAGGCGTATCCTTCCGAAGTTGTAGTAGGGCGTGATGGTCGACGACGAGAAGACATCGCGAGAACGGGTCACGTTGGCCCACAAGGAGATCAAGTCAGACAATCCCTCGTACTACGAGACGGAGCTCCTCAGAGCTGTGGAGAGCATATGGTACCTCTTGACTGGGACCGGAACGACATCCGACGAGAACTCAACGGAACACGTTTAGTCGGTATCACGGACTGGACCTGACAACCCCCTCCCCCCTTTTTCGAGTTGTAAACTCGTGACGGCGGGGAGGGGTGAACAGCAAGAGGGACTGCAAAATAGCTGATTGTGGCAGATATACACGATAGAGAGGGTGAACACCTAATCGTCTAACTTGTGACTAGAAATGCGAAAGTTTATGTTGTACGTTACCTTACCGTAACCGTACTAGAGACAAAGAAAACAAATCGTCTAGCTCCGGCTAGACGATTGAGATCTCTGGAGTAGATGACCTCTTCATCTCGTCCGTGGTTCTGATCCATATACTATCACGTCTCATGGCCTCTACGCCAACTTCTGTTAACTCAACGCTCGTTACATGGAGTCTGGTGTGGCCTGTTCCCATCGACTTACAACTCGAAAAAGGGGGGAGAGGGTACAACATTTGAGATCACCAAATCAGCTTCACCAGCTACCATGTCTGAAACCCGGTATTACTCTCATTCGTGACCGGGTCCTACAAGCGTCGGTCTCTTGCGACTATTCTGGTGCTTACTACTCGAAAACGGGGAGTGTGAGTAAGTCCGTATCACCCAGAGCATCATTCACAAAATCTAGATTATGTGGATTTTGCTTCGAGACTCACTTCGACTCCCTTCTCCTTACAACACGAAAATGGGGGTTGGGAGTATCGAACCAGGTGTGTTACTGCCCCCCAACGTCTTACAACTCGAAAAAGGGGAGTCTAGTTCATCGAGGAAGATCGACGACAGAGAGCTTCGTCGAATCGTTACAACTCGACAACGGAGGGTGATAGATTCCGAAGACGGTATCTGACTCATCCAGAAGATACGGGGCTGTAGTCGTTAGATAGCCTGTTTTCGCCCGGTTACAACTCCACAAGGGTCCATATTTTTATACCCAGAGTTCGAGGGGGTTCATAATGGGACGAGAGGGACGTAGAGCAGGATCGAATAATCCGGAAAGTGAGGAGGATCGTGAATCTTCTGCTGCTGATCCTGAAAATCCCGAGTCGATGGATGAGGAGGTGGCGTCTCCTAGCACGTCACAAACGACCTTCCGAAACAAATCAGATTCCGCCGATTCGTCTCAAGAAGCAACTAATGGCGACGGTGGCGGCATCTCAATTCGTGATCGGCTCCAAACCGAGTCGTCCGGCGGGGTCTTCGCGAACAAAGACCTCGTCCGGTCAGATACCATCATCGACGAGGACCGTATCGTCGGTCGCGACGACCAGCTAGGCCGTGTCGTCGACAATCTAAAACCGGTTCTCCAGAATGAAGGGATCCCCGATATGCTTCTGAGTGGTCCTTCTGGAACTGGGAAGTCGCTCATCATTCATGCAGTCTGCAAACAGATCGTCGAACTGTGTGAATCCCAAGGCAAGACCTTCGGGGTCATTTCAATCAACTGCGAGGGGCCGAAGACTGCAGATCGGGCTGTCTATCGGTTAGTCAAAGCTGCTGCCGACGACCTCGGCGTTGATCCTGGTGTTCCCCAAACCGGTGTCTCAACGGATCAGAAGCTGGAGCGACTGTACGAACTCATGCGAGAGTATTACGACGGTGTCATCTTCATTCTTGATGAGATCGATATGCTCGAGGGACCGTATCAGGAAGCAGAGTACAATTCTCTCATCTACCAGCTTTCACGGGCTCGCAAACTCGCCGACTTTGATGGTCCCATCTCGCTCACGACGATCACGAACTACGCCGACTTTATGAAGGACCTCAACAGCCGCGCACAGAGTTCTTACAACCCTGACGACATCTTCTTCGACGATTACGATGCGAACCAACTCCGTAGTATTCTCCGCAACCGGCGGGACGCCTTCAAGCCAGACTCACTTGCAGATGACGTTGTTCCGCTTGTTGCTGCGTTCGGCTCCCAAACGCACGGGGATGCGCGGAAAGCGATTGATCTCCTCAGATGGGCTGGTGAATTAGCCGAGCGGCGTGGGGCTGACACGGTTATCGAGGCTGATGTCCGTGATGCTCAGGAAAAATACACCGAAAACCGCAAGCTCCGCCATATCAGCGGCATTTCGACTCAAAAGAAACTCTCCATCTACGCTGTGGCGGCCACTGCCCACTACGCAAGAGAACATCCTGAGTGGATCCCTGCTGGACCTGCGTTCAAGACGTATCAATTCATTGCCGATACGATGGATGCGGACCAGTACAGCCGCGAGACGTTCGTAAATCACGTCACAGAGCAGAGTACGTACGGTGTACTAGACTTCGAGCGTCGGGGCAAGGGGCGAGGCAGAGGAGTGCATATGTATTTTTCCCTCTCCGAGGATCCGGAAACGATCATGGAGACGATCCGTGAGGATTCCCGGTTCGAAGATCTAGCTCACGAAGAGGCGACTATCAGAGCGGTTGTCCGCGAACGGCTGAAGCAGTTCCGGAGTAAGAACTGATCTCGCCCGTATTCTCCCTGCACTTACTTCTCGAAAACGGGGGGTGTTCGTATCCCGCGCGATGCGTTACAACTCGAAAATAGGGGGTGTCATTCGGCGGGATGTCTCGTTACTACTCGAAAACGGGGGGTGGGTGAGCCAAGAGATTTGACGTGCCGGTCGATGTACTGTGCTTTCCCCTTTCCCTCTCCCATTTACAACTCGAAAACGGGGGGTGTGCCCTACGATTTCTTTGTCGTCGGGACCATCGATGATGGGGAGACGGTGGAGAAACGACGGAAACGCGGGGGTGTGGTCCCTTCAAAATCAGCGTCACCCCCTCCACCCACATCCAGTTACGACGGAAACGTGGGGTGGGTGGCCTCCCTCATCGAGTTTTACTCGTCCGGGGTGACCGGACCCATTCACACTGAGGGGTGTTGGACAAACCGATCCCATTCACACTCTGGGGGGTGTCGCCTGCTATGTCTCTAATGGTACTGAAAAGAACATCAGACTACAGTTCCATCTCGTCTACTCGTCGGGATTCACCGGCCCTTTGTACTTCGACGTCACCGAATCGCCTTCCCGCCACTGCCAGTAGTAGTAGCGGTTGTCGTTGATCTCCTTGATCGTGATCGTCGCCTTCGCCGGCACGTCGTCTGGGAGGTCATCGGGGCGCTCCTCGACGTCGGTGTCGTCCGCTTCCTCCTCGAGACGAGCTTCCCGCTCTTTGTGTTCGGCCAACGCCTCGGCGTAGCTGGCAACATCCCGAAGATGCTCCGGTGTGGCTTCATTGAGCGTGTTGACGATCTCCGTCGGGAGGTTCGCCGGTGGGGTCGGGGGTTCGTAGGACATCGGCTACTCTCGTGTTAACCAACACAACCCACGAGTCCATAGTTTTGTTGGTTAAGACGATGGGGACGGTTCTCGCGATTGCTAGCTGTAACACTACTCGAAACTTCTTTATATACAAGTTTCGTATTATGTTACACCGTGCTCCGGCGCATCGAACTCGAGGTCCTCGCCACGGTCGACCGCGGCGACACGATCTCCGAACTCGCGGCGAAGCTCGACCACAGCGAGAGCTACCTCTCTCGTGCCGTCGCCGACCTCGTCGAGAAGGGGCTCGTCTACACGGAACGCGACGGCCGGCGAAAACGAGTCGTCCCGTCAGACGCTCGTGCCGTCGAACTCTATCGGGACCTCGTCCGCCAGCACTCCCACATCGAGTTCCCCGAACTGCTGACCGGCAAGGCACTCGAAGTGCTGTACTACCTCGACCAGCCGCGAACCGTCTCCGAGATCGCCGACCGGAGCGACAACTACCGCAACACGGTCAACCGCATCCTCAAACGGTTTCGCGACCGTGGGCTCGTCGGGACGGCCGACGGCCACTACGAGTTCAACGCCGACTTCGACCGCCTCCACGAGTTCGCCCGGGAACTCGCACACCATCTACATCGCCAGCGCCTCGAAGCCGTCGCCCCGAAGGGCACGATTCTCTGGGAAGACTACGACGAATTCCTCACCCAGACCGAGACGGAGATCGACGCGGAGGCGTTCCACGAAACCGGCCTCGCTCGATTCGCGGCCTTCGACCTCCAGTTCCTGCTCACCGGACACCGGTACTACGTCTACTCCGAGGAGCTTGACGCAGTCTCGCCGGCGGAGCTCTGCTGTCACACGCTGCTAATCGACGACGGCAGCCGCCACCGCTCGTACTGTCTCCTCCTGCTCAGCCACGTCGACGTCGACGAGGCGGACCTCCGAGCGCAGGCGGCGAAGTATGGCCTCGAAGACGAAATCGACGCCTTGCTGCGCTACCTCGAGACGCACGGCGAGGTCGCAGATGACCAGCTTCCGGAGTGGGACGAGTTCCAGGAGCTGGCGGCTGACTACGAGGTACGACTATCCTGAGACCGAACATCGTCAGCAGCAGTGCCGTCTGCCAGCGTCAGTTCGGATCGTAGGGATTCGTTGCTGTATCGAGTCGATAGACATCCTCGACAGCGTCAAAATCGTCGTCAAACGCATACAGGTAGCCAAGCCCCTCGGTTTGCATATACGCCACAATGCAGGCATCGACGAAGGAGAGGGGTTCGTGTTGACGAAAGAGTGCCTTCCCGGTCGCGAGGGCATCGGTGGTGAGGGAGTCGATGTGGAAGCGGGCGTTTTCTTCGATGCGATCGAGGAGATCGACGGCTGCGTCGTGGCCGGCGTGGGTCGTGAGGCCGTTGAGCGTTTCCGCGAGCACGTAGTCGAGGACGACTGCTTCCGGGAGCGTTCCGTCGTCGATGCCGTGGAGCACCGGGAGCGCGGCATCGTGGGATCCATCTCGCCGGTATGCGGCGGCAAAGAGGACTGTCGTATCGATGAGTGCCCGCGGCATTTACTCGACGTCGACGCCCCAGGCGTCGTGCTCGCTCGTGACATCGGTCGACTCCTCACCAGCGTAGCCGTCGAAGTCGGCGAATGTTCCCGTTTGCTGTTGGATCACGTGGACCCGAATGCTCCCGTCATCCTCGAGCTGCCAGCGGAGCTGATCGCCATCATCGATATTGAGTTCACGCCGAATCCGGGCGGGGATGTTTGCCTGGTTTCCAGACACCTTGCTTTCGGCGTCGATTCTGTCGCTGCTCATACCTCACGGTAGGTGACCGGCCGTGAAAAGTCTAGTGTGCCGCCACACTACCCAGTATCAGAAGAGCGATTCCGACGAGAAAGATGGCGATTTACCCTGAGGTCGTTGGGAGCCGACCATCCGGACGTGGAACACGACCCTGTTTGATCTCGTGATCGACGCGACGCAGATGCTTACAGCCGCCTTCGGGTGAGCGCTGCTGCCAGTCGGGACAGGAACACGACTCGTCGACGACGTCAACTTCGTACCGGTTTCCGGACGCGGACTGTACTTCGTAGCGGCCACCTTTCGAGAGGAGCGAAACGTCCATCGCTTCGGCGACAGCACGCTTCGTTCGGGGCTCGAGATCGTCCTGTGACTTTGGGTTCTCGTCGACGACCAGTCGGTCGCGAACGTCGCCCGTTCGGCCACCGTCGGGAGCGACGGCTTCCGCAGGGCCACTAAGCCGCTCGTGGAGCACTTCCTCCACCGGATGGCCTTCCGGCCAGAGGTAGTGAACCTCGCAGCGCTCGCGATGGTCGTAGGAGCCGCACGCCGCTGCGCTCCCGGTCCAAACCCGCCAGGCACCAAGCGTAGCCATCACGTCGACGATGTCGCGTGGAACTGTCTGGTGGTCGTCGGGGAAGAACACCCGGAAGCGGGTACACGCCTCCTGTGGCGGGACGGTCTCCCACCAGTCTTCGCTGGAGCTCCAGCTATCGAACATCGCCTCATCGCTCCCGTAGCCGACGGTCACGCCGTCGATATCGGGCACGTCCGCAACCGTGTCGTCAGTCTCGCCTTCGAGCAGCCGAAGGACGCCGTACCGCAGGTACTCGTGTGCTGGATGGTCCGTCGATCGAGCGACCTGGTCGTGCTGTTTTGCAACTCGTTCCGCCTCATTGAGGACAGCGGACAAATACAGTTCAGTCATGGTTCGTGGAGACGGGACTGCGCCCCCGCCCCTCGGCGGGCGCTGAAAAACTTAACCAACAAATAGCGATCAGTCATATCCTTTGTTGGTTAATCCCTCTCTGCTCGAATGCTGCGCCGGATCGGATTACCTGAGCCAAGAGGGTATGTCTGTATAGAGATAACTTTATAAGGGAATACGGGGGACAAGACTAATACAGTTAGATGCGATACCGATAACTATCGATGATGGAGTACGTCGACGAGACCGCGGCGAAAATTATGGTCGCGGCCCGGCCGGGCGACTCGATCCGTCGGATCGCCCAGAAGATCGACGGCTCCTACTCGTGGGTCTACGACTGGATCGAGCGGTTGGATGACGCAGGCTTCATCCGACGTGAGGACGGCGTCTACATCGAGAATTACGCTGTCAGGGATCGCTACTACGATCTCGTCGCGGCCATCTCTCGCGCTGTTCCCCCTTCGATCGGCGATGGCTACGTCATTCCGCACTTCGCCGGGATGCCCTTTGCGTACACGAAAATCGACAGCGTCTACGTCTGGACCCACGGCGGCTATCAGATCGCCCGCGGCCACGACGACTACCCGATCTTCATCCAGGTCGCCGACCGGGATATCGAACGGTGGACGGCGTTCTTCGATGAGTTCGGGATTCCGAGCCGGATCGAAGAGCGGCCGGATGCGAGCGACTACGACGCGACCGTCTCGTACGTGTTGTTCCCGACGAGTGGGGAGATCACTCGCGAGTGGGTCGACGGCAATCCCGTCATTCCGTTGGATGAGGCAATCGAGCACATGTTGGAGTACCGGGTGAACTACGAACCGGCGTTGGAGATGATCGCCGACGAGTACGACCGCGATATCGACGCGTCCCACGAGGATCCGCGTCTCAATGCATGAGCCTCGGTGAACGCGAAGATGAATTGCTGGACACCCTGGAGGCCGTCATTGACGCTGACCTGCCGTACGTGCTCGTCGGTGGGTGGGCGATCGCGGCGTTCAATCAACGCTTCACCACGGACGTCGACGTCGTCATTCCGGCCCAAGCGGTCGACGACTACACGGACCTTCTCACCGACCGCGGCTACGAGAAAACGGCCGATGTCGAGCGAAACGAGCTCTACGAGGGCCGTACCATCCGGTTTGAGAAGGACATCGGGAATCCGGTCCGGTTCGACGCGATGGTCGACGCGTTGGGCTGTCGCCAGACGGAAGCTGAATGGTCGTATCGCTATCTGACCCAGCACTCCGTCACCCAGGAACTGCGAACCGGGCGCCCGGTAACAGCCAGGATTCCGGAACGGGAGTTGCTGTTTGCCGTGAAACTTCACAGTGGCCGCAAGGCAGACTCCCGGGATCTGGTGGTGCTGGCTGCTGGCGCGGATTTCGACCGGATCGCGACTCATCTGCATCGCGGAGAATCCGAGAAGCTCGCTGGTCGCATCGAGACTGTCCTCAACCGCCTCACGTCGGAGAATTTCGCGGACGCATTCAAAGGGGTCTTCGAACAGCAAACGGTTCCCGAACAGGATATCGATGCCGTCGTTGAGTTCCTTCGTGACCAGCAGCGCCGAATCGATTCTGAACGATAACATCGACTGTCGATGGGTATGTCTCGGGACCGATCGAAACACACGGGGTCGGGACGCCGAACGAATTAACCAACAGAGTGGGATAGTACCCTCCGGCGTTGGTTAACAGCCGGGAAGGAGGTGTTCAGCCGTCTACAACTGTCCCGATGACCTCCTGCGCGGTCGAACTGATCCGGCCGAGTCGCTCCTGAATGCTCTCCGCATCGTCGTCCTGCCACGCGGCAAGATAGAACGCTGATCCGCTCGTATCTAGGTTGAAATACCGCCCGACGATGTACGCAACGGCTTCGGCTTCGACCTCGCGTTTTGCACGCTCGGGTTCGTCGTCGACATCGAAATGGAGCAGTGCGTGGGCGTACTCGTGAATCAACGTCACGGCGAGATCGGCCTGATTTGAGCGGGCTTTCGCTTCGACGACGGGTTGGCATTCGTGGAGAGTCCGGTGTTTGCAGACGCCTTTCGCGTCGCCATGCTCCCACTCGGCAGCGTCGACGACACGGACGTCGATATCGAGAGTAGTTGCCGCATGGAGGAGCGCTGGCACCAGGTCGTCGGCGTCACCAGCTGCCTCGGTTTCCAGCTCGGGTAGCGGTTCGCCCTCGGTTTGAGACACATCGAAGACTGCCGTTGGTTTGAATCCAACCAGTCCTTTCGACCACTCCTCGGGCGATGTCTCGTCATAGTCACAGTCACTTTGCTCGTGGTAGCTCGGTGAGTTCTCGCACTCGGGGCACTGCTTCGTAATAATGGGTGCCCAGATCCAGATCGCCTGTTCGCCCTCTTGGACGTGCCGGTCGAACTCCGATCTCCACGTATTGTAGCCCGCCACGCGGGTCGCCTCGGGACACTGGAGTTTGATCAGGAGGGTGTTGCGATGTGAGTAGTCATGGAATCGGGACTGGACATCGAGCCACTCCTGGAACTGTTGGCTGGCTTTTGCCTCGTCGACGTCTGCGACGAGATCGTCGATCCAGTCTTCGATCGTACTGTGCATCTTGTCGTGTCGGGTGTCGGTCTCCTCGAACGAGACCCCCGACTCACTGGCTGTCATCATGGATTGCATCACATCGAGTACGACGACGTCTCGGAGAAGTCAGGACGCGCCGCACCCCTCGGGGGCGCACGATAAACATCGGCGCGACTTCGGGGGGTTTAGATCGGGGCTGCTATCGGAGCGCTGCTTTCTCGTCAGCGAAGCCGACCGTGACGAGGTACTCAAGGAACGCGTCGAACTGGTCGACATCGCTCGGCGTGTCTGTCGCGAGGTGTCGAACCCATTCGATCGCCCACTGGAACGCGGGATCGGTTCCGCCCTTGCCATGTATATACCACCAGCGGGCGGCCTTCAGGACGACGAGCGGATTCGTCGGCGGTTGCTCGCTTGCGAGTCCACGAGTGATCGATCGGATTGCCTCGGGTACCTCGGCGGGGTCGACCTCGCCTGATTGGGTGTTCGATACGTCGACTGGAATGTCGTCGATCGAGACGTCGTTCGGACGCTGTTGTTGACTCACGGAAAATCACCTTCTCGGAGGACTTTTTGGATCGAGCCCTCGCCCCCTCCGGGGCGCGAAAAACCACTCGTGGCGTCACGCCGGCGGAATGTACACGCTCTGCTCGCCGGCGATCTCTTCGAGGTTGCTCCGATGGCGATGTGAGAAGTAGCACTCGTAGCTGCAGTAGCCACAGAGCACGCCGGTATCATACTCAGCGATGAAGGGACCGCGCCGAGTCATCCAGACGTTCGCTTCGCATTCGGTACACACAGCGCTATCGAGATCGGTTGGTGACGGACCCTCGTACTCGATTTCGAGGATGTCGCTATGTGGTATCGAGTCAGGCCAGACGCCGTGAGACTGCCAGAAGGCCTTGATCCGGGCGAGACTGTGTCGGACTGTCTTCCGAACTGTGACGTGGGAGGCGTCACGTCCGCTATCATCCCATCCATCAGCTGTCCAGAACTCCCCGAACTGCGCGCCGCGATGCAGCCCGTTCCAGTCGAGGCCGACGATGTCGGCCGGTGGGTCGTCCGTGAGTGTCGGTCGGGTCAACTGCTGGATAACGTCCCACTGTTTCGGTGGGCTGCCCCCCAAGATGTGAACACGACGGCCACGCCAGTCGGTCGGCTCGGAGAACTCGTGCGCCATTCGATCGGCATACCCCCGCGAGTAGCCGAGCACAAGGTCGTTCGGGATCGTGTCGATCACCTCGCGACACTTTGGGACGATGATGAGTTCTGCGTCGGGATAACTCGCCTGAACTTCGCGGGCAGCGGCCACGTACTTGTCGACGTCGTCTCCCTCGTACACATCTCCGATCACGCCAACCTTGGGTTCGTATTCGAAAAATCGGGCGACGTACCGATCCAGATCGGGATTCCGAAAGTCGTTATCGAGCATCCCGACGGGGATGTTCAGGTCCTGATACTGGGTCTGCTGGTACCCACAGTCTTCTCGGAACCCAGGCAAGAATCCGAGCCGATACGCATCCAGAGCGAACGGCGCTCGATGGAGGAACGCCACGACGTCGGCTTGTCTGGCAGCGGTGATGTCGCGATCAGTACTGCTGCTGGAGTTGATTTCGAGCGACATGAACATGGGCTGCGAGGGCGAATCCAGCCGCCCTGCACCCTCTCTGAGGGGCAATAAACGGAGCCGCAGTCCGCTATTAACCAACACTAGTCTCCAGAACCCGCACATCGTTGGTTAATATAGAGACGACGTAGCCACCGTGTCCGCTCAACGGTGAGTCAGGCCTTCAGTCGAGTCGGTGGGGAACGATACGATGCCCGCACGGCGTGACCACTGCTTCACTCGGCCCGACGATTGTCACGCTCGCGATTCGGCGATCACAGACCGGACACTGCTGGTGGGCGTTTTCGTTTGCCATATGGAAACGCGAAAACGGATGACTGCGCTAGTTCGTCACCTGCTGGAACCGCTCGCGAAGCGCCTCTTCACGTGCTTCGAACTGCTCGACGTTGGCCTGCAGGTCTTCGTTCACACGCTCGATGCTCGCGAGCGCCCGCTCGCCGGCGAGCGACGCCTGCGACCCGTCGTCGCCGTCCGCCTCCAGCTGCTCCTCGTAGGCTCGTTCGACGCGCTCGATGGTGCCCTCCGGGTTGAACAGGATGTCGTTCGCAACGCGGACGTACTGGTCGAGGGACGTGCCCTCTTTCCCCTGGAAAAAGTGGGTGAGCGCGTATGTCGCGCCGGAGTGCAGCGTCCACATATCGATTGCAAACGGCGACGCTGCGTTCGCTTCGGCGTCCTCGGCAGCACGCTCTGCGAGATAGTCCGGGAATCCCAGCAGGCTGTAAAATTCGGTGACGGTGAACGGGAGCTCGGAGAACTCGAGATCAATCTCCTGCGCATCTCGGATGAACTCGAAGAGATCGTCAGCGACGAGCTCGACCTGTGCGAGAATCTCTTCCCACCAGGTCCGGAAGTCCCGAACGTCCCCGACGTGCTTGATGACCTCCTTATCGGTGAGCGAGCGCATCGAATTCGAGCAGTACCCGTCCTGAGCGAATCCCTCTACGTAGACCGCGTGCTCGCCGAAGAAGTCGTAGCCGGAGGTCACACCCATCGTAATCGGGTCCGAGCGGCCCGGGAGGCGCACCTCGAGGCCGTCGAACATGACGTCCATGTGGACCTCGCCACCGCCCCGGTAGCGTCGAATCTCGCCGAACATCACGTCCCCGAGCGACGTGTCTTCGATGGTCTCCTCGCGAAGGACGTCCTCGAGGGGCTGGTAGACATCGACCGGATTGATGATCGAGTAACTGTCTGTCGGGACGTGAAAGAGGGGGTCAGTTTCAGGCTCGCTCTCCGTCGCTTGGTCGCGAGCCCGACCCGGCTCGACGAGCGCGTTGAATCGCTCCGTCTCGACCCACTCGTCGGTATAGGGGTTTTGATAGGCCACGGTTGTCTCGACGGCCTGGGGGAGGTCGCGAACCGCTTCGGCGAAGGACTCGGGATCGTCGACCGTCTTCTTCTGGCGGTACCACTCGGGTAGTTCTGTGTCGGTTCGTCCGTCGACGCCGGCGAATACGGTGCTGGTTTCTGGATCTTTCATTTGGGTCACCTCGAAATCGGACTCATCAACCGCGACGGCGCTCTCATCACGCGCCCTGCGCCCCTCTCACGGGCGCAAAAACAGCACCTCTTAACCAACACTCTGCCCAAGAATCCAGCGCTGTTGGTTAATCATCTGGACGATCCCGACACCTGTCTTCAACTCTCGAACTCACTCGTCGGGCTGCCGGTGCCGGCGTACCTGCTCCGGATTCGGCACCCACGGATGGGCCTCCCAGCAGTGGAGAGCGTGCTCTCGTGGTGTGTCGAACAGCGCCTCGCAGGACCCACATTCGTAGGTCATCTCGGGCCAGCGTTCGGTGACGAACATCGCGGTCACCGTCGATCTGATCGGGTCTGGGGCGGTCGACCGCCGAACGTAGTCGTACCCGATCACCGTCCGTCGACGAAGAGCCGACCGCGCTAGCCGTTCGGGCTTGTCCGTTGGGAGATACACCCAGCGGACGAACGCCTCTTCCGACGCTTTTGCCGACGGTTGGAGTATGAACCATCGGTCGTGCTCGTCACAGAAGAGATACCGCTCAGTGCCTCGATTCTGGAGATAGAACGGATCACCACGACCGGGAATCAGTCGAAGCCCCACGGACGGCGAGATCGGGCTGAGAAGCCGGTCTTCAAGTGAGGGCGAGCGGGACACACCGGACGACGTCTCGGCCTCGAACTCGTCGAGCGTCACTTCACCGGTCATGATTCGTCACGATCTGGCCTGTCTACGTCTCTCCTCGCTGTTCGCTCGTTGTCGCGCTCGTGCCGGTCGTTGTATCGTTCGAGTTCCCGGCCGATGCACTCCAGCGCCTCGACAGCCCGTTCGATCAGCTGGTAGGTGGATCGGGAGAGACGAAGAGCGTCCATCAGGTGGCCTCCTCGTCCGGCTTGACGAGGTCGTTGCTCTCGGCGATGAGTTCTTGGACGGCAGGGGCAGGATCAGCGTCGACCGGCAGGGTTCGATGATCGAGCGGAGCCGGATACGCGCGATCACCCTGCGCACAGAGTATGAGTAGCCAGTCCTCGCTTCCCTCGCCAAGGACGACGTAGTGGTCGATGTCCTGGCGCTGGAAGACCGTCCGATCTGTCCGGTTCACGACACTCCAATTCGCCGGCAGCGACGCCGACGGGTCGCCACCATCCGGCGTGAGGGCGTGGTGGTCGTTGAACTCGCCGAGTGCAGCTTCGATGTCGTCGCCGGTAAGATGCCAGCAGTCAGCCGGCCCATCGCACGCCAAGTGACTGATCACCTCGTTTCGGAACTGGATGTAGTGTTGGTGAGCGACGTTCTCGTCGTCATAGTAATCGAGGAGGAGCGCACAGGCGAGCTGCGCCGGCCCGCTCCCCACGTAGCCCCACTCGAATCCCGCCGGGCTGTGTCGTACGAGCTCGAGGCTCCGATCCGGGGTGAGGCGCTCGTGTTCGGTGAGCTTTAGCACGACCGGCGTTCCGTCGACGCGCATGCCGACGTACTCGACGTCGTCTGCTGTAGACTGGCTGTGATTACTCTCATCCTGTACTACCGTTCTTGGATGGGTGCTCGAATCGATCTCCATAGGTCGAACGCGGGGCTTCGGATGCCCCGCACCCCTCTTGGGGGCCGACAAACCACACCGGACGAGCACACCCAAGGAGCCACACCGCTGAAAACGCGGGTCTAGAGCCAGTCACTGACGTACGCGACGTGGCCGGAGGGGTCAGATACTGATCGTTCAATGACTGGTCCGTCGCCTGTTCTCTCCCCCGTTGCAAATCAGCGCTCAGAGCCGTAGACAATTGCTGAGCGGCTTTCATAGCCACACTCCCGACACTCGAACCATCGTTGGATTTTGGCGCCGTCAGCACTCTTCTGGCCGACGACGACCTCGTTGTTCGGGCACTCTGGACAGCGGAGGTCGGGCTCGGGGCGCTTTTCGAGTTCGTCCCGAAGCGATGAGGCGTCCTTCGTCGCGAATCCGCGCGACCACACCGGGTAGCCGTCGACGAGAATCGCCGCCCGCCACTTATGCACGTACGAGTCCGGCGCTCGGTGCAGGACTGCTCGCGCGTCGGTCTCTATATTTCGGTACGCCAGGGTCGGAGTACGGCTCTCTCGCGTCCAATTGGTGAGTCGTGTCATCGTTGTTCCTCGAAGAGACAGCGAGCAGCTGCGTCGTCGCCGGCGAGCGTCTGCTGGTCCTCGGCTGTGTCGGCGAAAAGACTGGACTGCTCACCCTCGGATGTTTGCTCAACTTCGGGTCGATCGTCGACGCCGAACTCACACGCCTCAGGCTGATCAAGACGCGAATCCCGGTCACGATGATCCACGTCAGCGCCGAAGTCCTCAAGCGAGGTCTCAACGCTTGTTTCGGTTACTTCGAGTTGGCCATCGTCACGGAATGCGGTCTGTCGTTGAATCTCGATCTCTGGTCGATCGCTCATCTGGATTGAGCCTCCACCCACCGAGGCTCCGACAGACACCTCCGGGCGTTGGGTCAATCGTCTTGTGCGCGGATTTCGCTGGCCCGCTGTTCAAGCCGGCGGAGGATTTGGACCCGTTGCTGATTCGCGTTCTCGTAGGCGACGCAGGCTCGCAGCGTCTCCATATCGTTGATCGTCACGATACCAGCGTTGATGAGTCGCGTATTCGATGGCTCGAGCCGTTGTTCTGGCGAAAGCTCGCCTTCGTCTGTTGTTTGACCGTCTGGATTGCTCACTGATAATCGCCTCCGCCACTGCTGAGGCGACAAAAAACTCCCCTCGCCGTTACCCGTCTTCTTCCTCGGGTTGGATCTGGCGAGCGTCCTCCGCGAGATCGTGGATGTATTCTCTGAGGGTTTCCATGTCCTCGCGAGCGTCTTCGAGGGTCTTGCCTTTCGCTTTCGCGATTACCTCGTCCTGATCTCTGGTACCGGTTCCACGCTTGAGCTTTACGGTGAGGGAGACGCCGACGTCACTTCGTTCGACGTACTCCGTTCGTGTCGTCTGTTCGCTCGATTCAGCCGATTCGCCATCCGTACGAGATGGTTGGGTATGTTCTGACATGGATTTCTTTCGGTGATTGGTATTTAGATGGACGGTGCGGCCGGCTCGCCGGGTGTTTCGTGAAGGACTGCGTCGATCTCGGGCCCGGTGAGTCGCCAGCGTCCAGCAGACCCAGCACAGTCCAGTTGGCTCACGACCTCGGTTTTGAATGCCTGGTAGTGGTCGAGGGCGAACGCCTCGTCTCCCGTGTAGTCGAGGAGGAGTGCGAGCGCGAGTTGTGCCGGACCACTACCACCATATCCCCATTCGAATCCCGAGGGACTGTGATTCACCAGCGCGAGACTCCGTTCTGGTGTGAGCCGTTCTTGGCCGGGACGTTTCTCAACGATAGCCTGCCCGCTCTGCCGATACCCGACGTAGACGATGTCGCAGCCGCTCGCTGGGCGTGTCTGTTCAATCGAGTGTGTGTCGCTAGGTCTACTCATCGGTCTGTTCGGGAGCTACTCGTTCGAGCACCCCCGCACCCCTCAGGGGGTGAAAAACAGTCACAGGGACTGCTTGCCCCTACGCGAGATGGGAGATATCGGCTGGTTCCTCCACGTCGTCGAATTCACCACGCTCGACCGGCTCCCAATCCTCCCCAGGTGCTGGACTCCACCAGTCGACTTTGTAGGCCCCCGGTGCGCCGAGGATTTTCACCCGTGCCGATCCATCGGGTAGGTCACGACGGAACTTCTCGTCGACGTGAAGGTTCCACGTCGAGTCGGTGTCGAAGCACGCGAGCACAGCCTCCTCGTAGCCACGGTCTTCTCTGGATTCCCGGAGGATGACCTGCGTGTTGCAGTTCTTGCAGAACACTCCCTCGAAGGGAATGTGACTGAATATCTCGTGCCCGCAGACCGGACACCAGAGGAACTCGAACAGTGCTTCGCTGTGGCGGTCGATGACTTCCAGACTCATCTGTGGATCTGGCCCGCTTGAGACGGGCCACCCATCCCGGCCCACAAATAAACGTCATTCGCCGTGAGGGATGTCGATTGGTGCTGTACTGCTGGCAAAGGTTTATCAGACCACACTGTGTATGGTTTTGTATGTCCGCTCCCACGGCCGGAGAAGCCGGAGACGAAGCCGATAATGAGTCTCCTGAAGCTGTTTCTCCTGAGGAGGCACTTGAGATGCTGCCTGACGAAGACGAGTTTGAGGCCGAATTCTAACACTCGCCTTTATTACTCCTGTTTGCTTGCTGTTCGTATAGATGGGCCGACGATACGTCGTGTTCTTTGAGCCAGCTCTGACGAATCTTGATGCGATGGGGAATCATATGGCGACACGGCTGGAAAACCAAATCACGGATTTTCTTGATGCTTGGCGCCCTGAGGCCGCTTTTGCAAAACCGCTGCAGAGTGATTTATGGCAGTTCAAATGGTCTCCTAGAAATGGTAGCGGTGCGAGAGCGTTTTCTGGGTACTTTGCCGGTGACGAACACAACATCGCGCTTGTGCTGGTAACGTTCAAAAAGAATAACGAGGACAAGTTCAATCTCCAACAGAAGGCATTCAATTCTCGTGCAAAGTCATTAAATAGAACACTTGATAGTAAGTCTCCTTCAGATATCGGCACTTGGCTGGAAGACCAGCGGAACAATTCCGATAGAAAAGTTCTCGACGAAACCGATATTTAGCACGGTAAAGGCGGGGATGTCCCCTCAGCGCTCGGCGCCGTACACGATCCTTGAGGGCGCTTCGTACCCACAGTTCCGACACTCGAACCAGCGCTGGACCTTCGCACCGTCAGCCGATTTATCACCGACGACCACGTCACCGTCCAGACACTCCCGACAACTCATCTCGGGAGCAGGTTGGTCGCGGAGAACGTTCCTGAACGCGTTCGCGTCTTTCGTCTCGTACCCCCGCGACCACACTGGGTAGCCGTCGACGAGGATTGCGCCACGCCACTTGTAGCGGTACGAGTCCGGGGCTCGGTGTAGGACAGCCCGAGCGCCGGTCTCGGTATTCCGGTATGCGAGTGTGGGTGTGCGGCTCTCGCGCTTCCAATTTGTGATCCGGGACATCTGTTAGAAGTGGACGTCGGCGGGCACGATCCAGAGCTCCTCGCTCTCCTCCAGCACTCGATCCAGGTGGTCACGGTGACGGATACCGTTCCCATATTCGTTGTACAGGAATATCGTTGGCCCGTCGTAGGCACCGACCTGGTGGAACGCGTGCCGAGCGAGATCTTCGTCGCGCATGATCTCCTCGTTGGAGAGCTCCTCGATGGCCTCTTTCACCCGGTCGAGATTACGCTCGAATTCCTCCTTCGTCGCCTCCCAGCCACGCTCGAGCAGGTCTTCGCCGTCATCGGAGTCGACGGGGGCTGCCGTCGGCAACTCCCCCCATCGTGCCTTCCCCGCAACGGACGTGTCCTCCTCGTCGAAGGTCACATAGTAGTCGAAGACGGCGCCGGCATGTGGGTCCGCGCCGACCAGGCGATCGAACACCGTCTTTCCGGTGACCAGCGCGTCGTCGTGCGTCGATGCCTCTACCAGTGCGTAAATCACCATATGCATCTCGAACACCTCGAAACGCCGACGCATCGGGAGTGATTGCTCGCTCGCTCCTGCTGCGCCGGCACCCATCGCCGGTGCAATAACAAACACGGCTCTCATGAGAACTCATAACTGATGATTGGCATCTGAGGCTGTGTGAATGGCTGAACGTAGTATGAGTGGCTTGAGCTATATTGGGTGTGTGATTGATTAGAACAGAAGGGAACTTTTACGGCTGAATGTGTTTGGAATGAAATGAGGATCGCAACCAAATCGGACTTCTCCTCAACACAGTACTGCTGTTTTCGATTCTAAGTAGTTCCAAATACAAAACCAGATACCTGAAAGCAGTCGATCCTACGCGATTTCACCCGGAACGCGTCACGAGTCGGTCAGAAGTTGCCGAAGCACGTAGTGCAGGATACCGCCGTGTTCAACATATCGCACACCGGCGGGCGTCCCGACCTGGGCCGTCACCGGGAACTCGACCGACGACCCGTCCGACCGCTCCGCAGTCACCGTCAACTCGGCCATCGGCTCCAGCCCGTCGTCCAACCCGTAGATAGCGAAGACTTCTGACCCGTCTAGTCCGAGCGCTTCACACGAGTCGCCGTCCTGGAACTGCAACGGCAGCACGCCCATCCCGACGAGATTGTCCCGGTAGATGCGCTCGTAGCTCTCGGCGATGGTTGCGCGAACGCCGAGGAGGTCGGTTCCCTTCGCCGCCCAGTCACGACTCGAGCCGGTTCCGAACTCCTCGCCCGCCATCACGACGAGGGGCGTCCCCTCCTCGTGGTAGCGCTGGCTGGCCTCGAACACGGTCGTCTGCTCGTCCGTCGGCTGGTGAATCGTGTAGCCGCCTTCGACGTCGTCGAGCATCTGGTTCTCGATGCGGACGTTGGCGAACGTCCCCCGCATCATCACCTCGTGGTTGCCCCGGCGGGCACCGTACGTGTTGAACTCGTGAGGCTCGACACCGTGGTCCATCAGCCACTGCCCGGCGGGGAGGTCCGAGCCGAACGGTCCTGCGGGGCTGATGTGGTCGGTCGTCACCGTATCACCCAGTGTCAACAGACACCGTGCATCCTCGACGTTGGAGACGCTAGGTTTCTCCAGTGGGAAGTCCTTGAAAAACGGCGGTTCCCGGATGTACGTCGAGTCCTCGTCCCACTCGTAGACCTCGCCAGTCGGCGCATCCAACGCCTCCCATCGTTCGTCGCCCTCGAACACGGAGGCGTACTTCTCCTCGAACATCGACGGGTCGACGAAGTCGTGGACGGCTTCGTGGATCTCGTCGCTGTCCGGCCAGAGGTCCGACAGATAGACCGGGTTGCCGTCCTCGTCGTACCCCAGCGGGTCGTGCTCCAGATCGATGTCCATCCGACCGGCCAGCCCGTATGCCACCACCAGCGGTGGGCTGGCGAGGTAGTTCGCCCGCACTTTTGGATGGATGCGTGCCTCGAAGTTCCGATTCCCGGAGAGTACGCTCGTCGTCCAGAGGTCGTGTTCGTCGATCGCGGTCTCAATCGGTTCGGGGAGTGGCCCTGCGTTTCCGATGCAGGTCGTACAGCCGTAGCCCACGACGTTGTAACCCAGGTCTTCGAGGTACGGCAAGAGTCCCGATGCTTCGAGGTACTGGGTGACGACGCGGCTGCCGGGTGCGAGGCTGGTCTTGACGTAGTCCGGGACGTCGAGGCCGCGCTCGACGGCGTTCTTCGCCAGGAGCCCGGCTGCCAGCATCACGGACGGATTTGACGTGTTCGTACAGCTGGTGATGGCGCTAACGACGACGCTCCCGTGCCCGATCTCGATTTCGTTGCCGTCGAGGTTCACTGTAGCGCGCTTCGTGAGGGGTCCCAGATTCTGTTTTTCAGTGTCGCCCGCTTGTTGAACGCCGCCGTCAGTTCGTTCGGCGTCGGTTGGTTCTCCGGTCAACTCGGCCTGGGTGTTGCCGCCCTCTCCGAGCCACCGGGCCAGCGCCTCCTCATCGATTTCATCGAGGGCTTCTTCGAACTCGCCGTGGAGTAACTCCCGGAAGTGGCCCCGCATGTCACCCATCTCGACGCGGGACTGGGGCTTCTTGGGGCCGGCGAGGCTTGGAGTGACTGTCGAGAGGTCCAGTTCGACTGTCTCGGTGTATTCGGGATTCTGCTCGCCGAACAACCCCTGGGCGTCCAGGTAGTTCCGGACGAGTTCGATGTGTTTCTCGTCGCGGCCCGTCAGTTCGAGGTAGTCGAGGGTGGCCTCGTCGACGGGGAACATGCTGATGGTCGAGCCCTGCTCGGGGGCCATATTGGCGATGGTCGCCCGGTCAGGGACGGTCAGCGTCTCCACGGCGGGGCCGTAGAACTCGACGAATCGGTCGACGACGCCGACGTCCCGGAGCAGTTCGGTGACGTGCAGTACGAGGTCGGTCGCTGTCGCACCCTCGGGGAGTTCACCCGTAAGTTTGACGCCGACGACTTCGGGGAGGTTCATCGTGATGGGCTGGCCGAGCATCGCGGCTTCGGCCTCGATGCCACCGACGCCCCAGCCGACGACGCCGATGCCGCCGATCATCGGCGTGTGACTGTCCGTGCCGACGAGCGTGTCCGGAAGCAGCCAGTTCTCGCCGTTCTGCTCGCGTTCGTGGACGACCTGCCCGAGATACTCTAGGTTCACCTGGTGAACAATTCCCGTTCCAGGTGGGACGACGCTGAAGTCGTCGAAGGCGTTTTGCGCCCACTTCAGTGCCCGGTACCGTTCGCTGTTGCGCTCGTACTCCAGTTCGACGTTCTTCTCGTAGGCGTCCTCGCTACCGAAGTAGTCCACTTGGACGCTGTGGTCGATCACGAGGTCGATGGGCACCTCGGGTTCGACGAGAGTTGGGTCGCGGTCCTTGCGGTCGACGGCCGACCGGAGCGCCGCGAGGTCTACGACGGCAGGGACGCCTGTGAGGTCCTGGAGGATGACCCGGGACGGCTGGAACGGAATGTCGGCGTCGGAAACGTCCGGTTGCCAGCCAGCGAGGTCACGGATGTCGTCCTCGGTAATGTCCTCCCCATCGGCGTTTCGGAGGACGGATTCGAGCATGACACGGATGCTAACCGGGAGTTTATCAAGTTCACAGAGGCCTTCCTCTTCGAGGACGGTGAGGTCGGCCATCTTGTAGGTCGTTCCATCGGCTTCGAACTCGCGGATCGCATTGAAGGGGTTCATTATTGTGGAATACTTCAAACGGAGTAACGGTTATTCTTGTCCCCGTTCTCGGGAGACGGGATTCGAGCAGTTGGACCTGCCCGAAGGGGTTCAGAGAGCTCGTTGCTCTCGCGTTCGACGAGTGGTACAGTTCTGCATAAGGTGGCACTGCCTTCCTCGCTAGTGTTCATGGGTTCAGGCACCCGTTTCTTGGCCAGTCTTACTGTCCATGCGTTCAGGCGCGATTCGTGACAACCGCATCGCGTTCCCGGTGACGCCGAGGCTCATCCCCATGTCGCCGACGATGACCGCGACCGCGACGCTCACCAGTCCCAGCGGGACGCCGAGTGCAAGCAGGGCCTTCACGCCGAGGCTCGACCAGATGTTCTGGCGGATCACGCCGTTCGCCGTGTGCGACAGCCCGTAGAGATACGGCAGCTTGCTGATGTCGTCGCCCATCAGCGCGATGTCGGCGGTCTCGATTGCGGTGTCCGTTCCGGCCGCGCCCATCGCGATGCCGACCTCAGCGGTCGCCAGCGCGGGCGCGTCGTTGATGCCGTCGCCGACCATCGCCACGTCGCCGTACTCCGCCTGTAACGCCTCCACGGCATCGACCTTCTCGTCGGGCAATAGTTCTGCGCGATACTCGTCGACGCCGACCTGTTCGGCGATCGCACGGGCCGTCCCCTCGTTGTCGCCGGTCAGCATCACGACGTGCGCGACGCCGAGTTCGTGCAGCCGTGCGACCGCCCGTTCGGCGGCCGGCCGCACCTCGTCGGCAATGGCGATAATGCCGATCAATTCGGTATCCGTGCCGACGAGGACGACCGTCTTCCCCTCATTCTCGAACCGCGAGATCGCGCCGTCCTCGAGGTCGGCACAGTCCTCGCGTTCGCACTGCTCGTGGGCCACTTCGGCGACTGCGCCGCCGTCGGCACGGAGGTGGGCGTGCGACAGGTCGAAACCCAACTCCTCGAAGAGGGCGGGCTTGCCTGCATAGTACGTCTCGCCGTCGATGTCTGCGCTGATCCCCTTTCCGGTGATGCTCTCGAATTTCTCGATACTCGGCACGTCATCGCCGGCATCCTTTTCGGCGCGTTCGAGTATCGCCTCGGCGATTGGGTGTTCGCTTCGCTGCTCGAGTGCAGCCGCGTGCTGGAGTACCGTCTCGTCGTTCGTACCGCCAAGCGCTACGACGTCCGTGACCGCGAGTTCGCCCTTGGTGAGGGTACCAGTCTTGTCGAGGGCGATGGCGTCCACCTCGCCCATCGCTTCGAGGTGGTTGCCGCCTTTGATGAGGACACCGTTCTTCGCGGCACTGGTGATCCCCGACACCACGGAGACTGGGGTCGAGATGACAAACGCACACGGGCAGGCGATCACCAGCAGAGTAAGCCCCCGAATGAACCACGCCTGCCAGTCGCCCGCGAAGGTGAACCCGTAACCGGCTAGGTCCACCGACACCGGATCAGCGATAACCAGCGGCGGGATAGCGGCGGTCAGGATTGCCAGCACGACGACGAGGGGTGTGTAGTAGCCGGCGAACTGGTCGACGAACTGCTCGGACTCGGTCTTCTTCGCCTGTGCGCCCTGCACCATCTCGATGATCTGCGAGAGCGTCGACTCCGAGGCGGCCGAAGTGGCCTCGAACTCGAGGTATCCTTCCTCGTTGATGCTGCCCGCGTACACTTCGTCGCCGGCAGCCTTGTCGACGGGGACGCTCTCGCCCGTGATCGGCGACTGGTCGACTGCACTCTCGCCTTCGATGACCGTCCCGTCGAGCGGAATCTTGTCACCGGGGCGAACAACCACGGTCTCGCCCACCTCCACCTCCTCGGCGGGCACCGTGACTTCCTCACCATCGCGAAGGACGGTCGCCTCGTCGGGCGAGAGTTCCATCAGCTCGCGCAGGGAGTCCCGTGCCCTGTCCATCGCATAGTCCTCGAGCAGCTCGGCGATGCTGAATAGGACGGCCAGCGTCGCCGCCTCGACGAAGTAGCCGATACCGGTCGCGGCGATGATGGCCGTCCCCATTAGCAGGTCGATGTCCAGACTCCGGTTCTTCGCGGAGTAGTACCCGCTACGGACGACCGGGATGCCACTGGCCGCGACGGCGCCGAGGAACAGGACATCTGCGATGTGGAGCGGGTACTCGAGGACACTTGCGATGGCGATGTTCTGTCCTGCGAGGAAGAACTCGAAGAGGAGCCCGACGGTGAGGAACGCCGCGCCGAGCCACGTCTTCTTCGCGCGAGGACTCGTCCAGACCTCCGATGGTGGTGCGATGTCGACGCCATCGGCCGCCTGGTTGTCCTCATCATCGCCCTCGGCGTCCGAGCCCCCGACGACCTCGTAGCCGGCGCCTTCAATCGCCTTGACGACGTCGGCTTCGCTAGTCCGATCAGGGTCGTACGTGACGTTGGCTGTGCCGGTGGTCGGCTGGAGCGTGACGTCAGTAATGCCGTCGACACGCTGGAGGCTCTTGTTCACCTTTTGGGCGCAAGAGGGACAGTCCATCTCGGGAACGGCGAGGCGGGCGGTCAGCTCACGTCGCTGTCCGCCGCCGCTCGTTCCTCCTGCTGCGTCCGGATTCTCTGTCATCACGTCACGGTAGGAGCGGGAGTTCGATATGTCTTTGTTGGAATATTCCAACTACGGCCCTCAGTGGGATGCCAGCCGTTCTTCCGCTACCCGCTCGCCGGCGACATGTTGCTTCGCCAAATGTTCTTCCGCCCGACGGAGTCGGTAGGTGAGTGTTGACCGTGGCACGTCGAGATGCTCTGCGAGTTCTCCAACATCGACCTCGCGGGGTGATTCGTAGTAGCCGTGTTCGACGGCGGCCTGGAGAGCAGCCTCTTGGGCTGGAGGCAATCCACTTGGTGTTCCGTCGCTTCCCCTAGCTGATGTTGTGTCCGCTGTGCGGAGCATCTCCATCTGGGCGCACTCCCCGACGGCGACTTTGAGAGCGTCGAAGAACGCCGCCACGTCGCCATCGCCGGAGTGGATGAGTCGCCACGTGTAGTGGCGGCCCTCGTGACGAGTCTCGAACAGCACGCCGTCGCCGAGGTGGTCGCGAGCGATGTGGGGGACTGAGGCGCAGGTCGGAGTGCGCTCCCAATCTGAGTAGAGGATGAGCGCGTCGTCCGTGCGGTCGAGGACGCGGGTGGTCTGTGTGGCGTTGCAGTCCTCGGTGGCGAGACAGTCAGCGTAGTAGTCGCCGTTGAGAAAGGCGTCCTCGATGGCGTTGAGCGCCTCAGGCGTACCGGTGGCATGGTCGACCCGCCAGAGACGCTCGGCAGTGGCGTGCAGCGAGAGCGAGCGAACGCGAGCGTCGGGGTGGTCGGCGAGGGCGTCCGCCACCCTGTTGCAGCCGGGCTCGTATTCGAGAGCGAAGACGAGTTCGCGCATACCCCGTCTAAGGCCTGCTACGACATAACCCATGGCCTGCAGCGTTGTCGACCAGTAGATCTCAGATTACGTCGTCAGGGTCGTGAACTTCCTGCATTCGCTGTGCTTCGGCCGCGTATTGCTCCTGGAGGTCGGGGTCATCGACCATGCCAAGATTGCCGGGTTCAGCATCGACTGCTGCTGTCGTATCTCGGACGTCGGTGAAGGACGTGAGTGCGCGTTCCTTCCGATAGTACTGTTCTCCATCGGGTGTTGCGTAGGTGAGGATGATCAGGTTCTGCTCGTCATCGGAGTACGTCCGTTCGACAAGCCAAACACGAACGTCATCTTCAGACTGATTTGACATACTTAGACATCCCCCGATATCCACTAAGGGATTGGTGTTACGGCTTGCCGAGACTCGCTGTCTCGAAGGGTGATTCTCCGGTCGGAATGAGCAGCTCCTGTCGGTCTCCGACCCGCTCAGCGAGCTTCCGTTTCAGATACTGTCTCGCCGTTGACGGTGTGAAGACGCCCTTGTCGAGCATGTCGCCGACGACGTCTTTGAGGGCCGCGAACTGGCCCTGCAGGTGGCCGTCGCCGACCGGCTCGCCGTCGTACCAGCGCACCGTCGCGAGCGCGCCGTTCCCGACCGTCTCTCCCTGTTCGACTGTCTCCGAGTCGTACTGGAGCCCGAACCACAGCGTCCGATAGGCGGTCACCTCGAACGTCGGCGACACCACGAAGAACGCCTCGTGGTGGAGGTAGTCGAGATGGTCAGCGATAATCTCCTCGAGCGTGAGCCCGGTGGCGCGAGGCTTCGGCTCGACGACCGTCGACGGTCGGTCTTCGCCGGCGAGGTAGCCGTCGACCGCATCTGCCTCGAGGCCATCGGCTAACTCCGCCAGCAGCTGTTTCGCCCACTTGGAGTCGGTGTCTTCGCCACCGAACGGCGACTCAGCCGAGATTCGGTGCTTGAGCTTCAGATTTGATGCACCCCAATGAGAGTAATGGAGCGTGTACTGTCCGTCGGTTCGTTCGTACGCAACAAGTGCGCGGTGGCCCATTGAACAATCACCTCGCAGGACGATCCACGACTGGATCGCCCCGCACCCCTCCCGGGGGACGAACAACGCTACTCGTCGATCGGGTCGGGGGAACTGAGGTCCGCGTACAGCACCTCACCGTCGCGGACGACGTACCGTTTCGCCAGCACGGGAAATCGGCATTTGGTAAATCCGGCTGTCTGGATGTCGAATTCTTCGTCCGGTTCGAGATACTCCGCGAGCGACCGGAGGAACTCGTGGGTGACGATGCCACCGTCGTAGTCAGGAAGCCCGTTCTCACGGGCCTCGTACACTTCGAAGCTATCGTAGCCCCAGATGATCAGTTCGCCGTCGTCGTCCACCTCCCAGTTGAGCGTCCCGAAGCAGTGGTTCTCACAGAGCTGGCGGACGGCCTGTGGGTCTGTTACGAGCGCGCCGGTCGATGTCGTTGCGGCTTGGAGAGTTGCCATCGGTTGTTCTCGGGAGCTGTCTCGCGCCCCCGCACCCCTTCAGGGGGCGAGCAACTGCTCACGCTGTGACGGCCACATGACGTTGCGCTGCCGACGCGTCGAGCTGTCAGGATTCTCTGTTGACGTCACCGTCCCTCGTCGTATTCGGTTGGGTGAGAAAATCTACCTGCTCGAGGAGCGTCGTCGCGGTGCTAATTCGCTCTTGATCAGCGGGCTCCAATTGGTCGCTGTCGATACTGGTGAGGCTACTGAGCGCGCGGTGGAGTCGATAGCCGGGGGTGTCTCGTGGGTCCATGTGTGCGCCTCCGCCAATTTACGGCGCGAAAAAACACCGGCGGGCAGTCAGCGGGGCGGTTCGGGAGTGATCACGAACTGACCTCCAGTTAACCAACAGAACGACTCGATATCAGGATCCGTTGGTTAAACTGACGCCGTCTCTACTGACTGGCTTCGGGTTCGGGCCCATAGCGGGGTGTCCCGCATCGCTGACACTCCCACATGGGCTGCTCGGTCCACTCGTCATCGGGGACTGCCTCGAATTCGCGGAATCGATGCTTAGTCTCCCGATCACATTCCCGACACTCGAGGTGAGTTCTGTTCGGGCGCTCGCGTCGTGGCTGTTCGGTATCGGTTTTGTCAACGGATTCCTGGAGCGCAATCGCTGGCACCAGCCAGAGGTCGTCGTCTGCGTCCTCACGTAGGCTTGCAAGACGAGCTTCGGTGCGAACCTCGCTCCCGGTTTCGTCGTAGAGAAACGTCGCGTGCTCGCCGTCGTGACGGGACTGCGTCGTCTCTGTCCACGCCGTCCGCTCACGAGCAGCCGCGAGCAGCTGATTACCACATTCAGACGTGACCCGTGTCGCCGAGGGGAGCGAGGGCCACTGATCAACAAGCTGTGGGGCCGGTTCCTCGTCGAGATCGTAGATTAGCTTGCGGTCATCGATTACTGGGTCATCATCTCCCTTCGCGAGGAGGGTGGCCGCAGCAGATCCCTTCCCGACGGCGCCGTAGAACGTCGACGCCTCTACGAGCAGCTGGATGACGTGGAGAAGAGTCCGTTCGGCATTCGATGTGTCCTGATCGTCTGCTGCTTCGAGATGGTTCGTGAGACAGAACCGGCACTTCGACTGGCCAGCGGGGATCGACGCTCCGCAGGAATCGCACTCGGTCTCATCTGCTGTCGGGCCGTCTGGATAGTCCGTGTCGACGCCACTAGAGCGTTGCCGCCGGGGCTCGCCACTACTACTGGTGAGTTGATCGTCGGGAACGTGGGTCGCTTCGCCGAGCGGTCGGAGGGCTTCGTAGTCGGCGTACTGGTCGGTCATAGAGTGATCTGGCCGTATCATGCTTCGTCTTCGGGTTTAAACAATGGCTCTCACATCAATCAGCCTACAGACATACAACCGAAAATCAGCAGTGTGGGCGTTAGACAGCCAGTTCGTCCAGCGCGTCGCGGTGGGTCCGCACGGTGACCACCGAGACGTTCGCAACGTCAGCGACGTCCGACTGGGTGAGCCATCGTCCGTCTTCGCGTCCGGCCTTGTACAGACAGGCTGCAGCGAACCCAGATGGTCGAACCCCCGTGGTTGCTCCGGTCGATTCGGATGCTTCCGCCAACTGCCGAGCCCGCTGCCGGATCTGATCGGAGACGTCGAGCTCCGAGGCCAACCGCGGAACGAACGTACTCGGCGTCACGGGTTGGGCTGGCAAGCCAAGTTCCGTATTCAGCGTCGTGTATGCGTTCGTCACCCGCGATTGCTCGACGCGCGCCGACTCGGTGATGTCGTTGAGCGTTCGCGGCCGCCCGTTACACCGACACGCCCCGTAGACACTCGCGGCGGCCATCGCCTCGATCGACCGGCCCTGGAGGAGGTCCTCGTTCTGAGCGCTGCGGAATAGCTGGCAGGCCTGGTCACGGATCGTCTCGGATAGTTCGAGCGCACTACTGATCCGGCGGACTTCACTAAGCCCGTGTGCGAGGTTGCGTTCAGCTTTCGACTGAAACCGCCCACGCGTCTGTTCACGCCGCATCCGAGCGAGCCGCCGTCGCTTCTGTCCTGAGAGTTCATTCCCGTTCGCATCGGTCCCGCGGCCGATCTCCGTCGACAATCCTCGATCGTGTCGTGCCGCGGTTAACGGAGCGCCTGTGCGCTCGCGCTCGTCGTCGTACGCCCGCCACTCCGGCCCGTGATCGATGCGCTGTTCGTCGATGACCAGGCCACAGTCCTCGCAGACCGTTTCGACCGCGTTCGTGGTAACCCGGCCGTCGCACTCGGGACACTGATTCGCACTCGATTCCGTTCGGACGTCTTCGTCGAATCCAGTTTCGTAGATGTCTCTGGTTGCCATCGTTCTCACCGTGATTCGGGAACTCGCCAGTACAGCGATCCCCTCACCCATTGAGGGGCAAATAAACGCTATCGAGTACGGAATTCGGTCCTGGGGGTTGTGGCACTGAATACAGTGCTTGACTCCTAAACCGGCGTAGTAACGTACTTCAAGCGGAATTTTCTACGCGTTCTTATTCCCGGAGATACGACGGCTCATACAGCCCTAGCCGAAGCGACGGATAGGCTGTATACTCTACACCGACAGCATCCAACTCCTCGATCAGGATTTCGGACTCGCGCTCATCCCACGCAGGCGCCACCGCGTCCAGCACCCCCCGCTCAACGACCACGACGACGTCATCAGTCGGTGGGTAATGCGAGTCCCGATCCGTTACGGTCTCATCCTCGCCGCACTCCCACTCACGGATACTCGCGTCCGGGAGGTTCACAACTACGGACAACTCGGTGTCCGCCTCGTCGACTTCGTCCTCGTCGACGCTGTCCCGATCGAACACGATATCGCCGTACACGAACCGGGAATCCTCATCGTCATCGTCGAGGTCCTCCTCGTCCTCAGGTGCCTCCTCGTCCTCAGGTGCCTCCTCGTCCTCAGTCTCCTCCTCACTGTCAGATTCGGTGGGTTTCTCTGCCGGCTCCGCAGGCTCAAACCCGTCACCGTCGGTCGGCTGCTCCGGCTCAACGGGCGGATCTTCCGGGGTCTCCTCCGGAACCTCTGGGTCTTCCTTGCTGCCCTCGTCGTTATCATCGGGACTGACATCCTCATCATCCTCCGCGTCTTCGTCAGGTGTCTCACCATCTACAGGCGGCGAACCACTCCCCGACGCAGCACCGGCGGCAGCTGCCGCAGCACCCGCCACCGCGCCCGTGATACCGGTCTGCACCGTCTCGTCCTCGTCACCGGTCGCTTCCTCCTCTGGCTGTTCCTCGGGCTGTTCCTCGCCTCCACCGCCCGAACTGGACGGCGGACTGCCAACACGGTTACCCATGAATACGAACATTGGATTGGCTTCCGAAATGGTCTAATCTGGTCTGTGCACTGCTGATGGCGGCGTACGCCCGCATCGCCCAGAAACGATACAGCTCACGACTGAACCGGCCTGACTCCGTCTGGCTGTTCTTCCGCCAGTGATCGACCCCGGTAGCAGCCACCACTTCAGGCGGGCATCGTCGGAGATGATCGGGGGACAGCTTCCCGATTAACAAGACCCCGTCAGGACCGATGACCTCGATCAACCGGTGAACGTCCTCGAGAACCATATTGATACTGTTGTACTGCGTCACATCGAACGCACAGTACGACAAGCCGAGATCCTCGAACGTACGCCGGCACCGTTCAAAATGCCAGTGCTTCCACCCCTTCGCGATCGGGATCACCTGCGTCGGCAGGTCATCACGGGCCTCGATCCGGTTGAACACCTCACGAGTCCCGTCCATACAACGGTCGATCTCTTCCAACTGCTCAGCATCCGTCATCGTGTCCTCGTACACCCACCGGTCACTCGGGATGTAGTACGCTGGCTGTAACTTCTCAACCCGCTCCATCTCATCGTCCGGCGTCCGCCCGACCAGGTCCTCGTCGGGCTCGACGTTCGCCAGGATCAGCTCCTGGTGCGGCGCCAGCAACGCGTCGAGCTCGTCCGGCCGCTTCTCCAGCCACACCGCGTTCGTGAACGTGGTCAGCAGGTACGGTGCGGCATCGTGGCTCGAGAACAACCGCCGGTGACGACTGTTGCGGGGTGAGAACTTGGGGATCGGTCCGTGAGGGAATCTCTCTTCCGACATGCGCTGTTGTGGTGGTGCTGTTGTGCTTCCGGGGCACCTAATCAATACTTTCTCGCACGGCAACTTAACCCTACCGACTAATGAGGTCCGAAGATGGGATGATGTGTGAATATTATTCTTCGAACACACTCTGTCGGAGAGACAACAAAACCGAGGCCATGGAACTACGAAGCATTTTTTGTGAACACTCCGAGAGTGGAGACTGATGACTGACCGCCTTCATTTCATCCCGGTCGGGTTTGACTTTCACCGGCTTATCTACCCAATCTCAAAAGGCGACCTACCTGCGGACCGCGTTGTCCTGATAGACACGGATACTGAGGACGTTGACAGCCGGGCTGGAGACCTTGCCGGGAATATGGTGCAACGACTGGAGGAATCGTTCGAACTCATCGATGTCGACGTCGACCATGAGCAAATCGAGTACGAGCAGCTGTACAGTTACGAAAACCTGTACCCACTCGCCTACGACTACCTCTGGACGGAGCTGCAGAAGGGAAACGAAGTGTACGTGAACATCTCTTCGATGCCCCGGACAGTGGCGTTCGCGTTCGCCACTGCGGCCGACTCGATCATTGCCGAGAAAGACCCAAAATACCGCGACCAGGTTCATACGTACTACGCCGCACCGGATGAATACCTTGTCTTGGACATGATCGAGGCGATCGATAACCAGATCGAGTTCTTGGAGAAACTGGAGGACATCCGGATGCCGGAACGTCTCCACGAGCTCAAGGAGATCCGCGAAAAGATTGACCGTGTGGGCGTAACAGAGGGTGTTCGTGAGATCGATGACGGCGACATGTACGTTGAGTTCCCGGCATCACCTGCGCGCGAGCTGCAGGATTTTGAAGAATCTATCTTGGAATTCCTGTACCGAGAAGGGGCGATGGAGTCCACATCACAGCTTGCAGAGCAGTTGGCGGCCGACCTCGGTGAGGAGTACAATGACTCGTTTCGCAGCCGCGTTCAGTACAATGCGTCAAATCTCGATGAGCGCGGGTACGTAGACCGTGACGAAAAGGGGAATCGGCACGAAACGTCCCTGTCAACGATGGGGATGATGTGGGTTAAAACCCATAGGGACTGACCGACACTCTCTGGAAGGTCTCACCGGAGCACTCACGCGTCCACCCCCCTCTGGGGGCCGATAAACTTCCTCGGATCGCACATCCGCTCCCTCGGCTTGCATGATCACTGTTGGACCGGTGCGTGAGGTCGTGGCTGCGCGCGCAGCGAAGCGAGCACGGAGCGGAGGGTGGGGCGGTGGGGTCTGGGTCGGTCCGGCACACAGCAAAAAAGGGGGTAGGTCGACTGCCTATTCTTCCCACCACCGACCGCGCTCTGGGAACTCGATCCGGGACCACCCGGTCAGCGCGATTGAGCACCGACCTTCGTACCAGTTCTTGGCTGCTGCCCGGAACCGCACTGTCTGACCTTCACGCACCACTGTCTGCCCGGATTTCTCCCAGCAGGTGAACTTGATTTTCCCGCTATCATCCGCTATCAGCCCGACTTGCTGGATGCTCGTTGAGGAAGGCTCCCAGAGGGTCTCGATCGTTCCTTCGACCGTCACCTCACCGACCGGGACGTCCGGCACATCCGCGATGGGCACGATTGCACCGGGGACCGCCTTCTGCTCCTCCAACGTCTCCAGCACCGCCTTCGTCACGTCCTGGCCGCGCTGCACCTTCTCGGCCAGCTGCTTCGCGACGACTGCTCTCGACCAGCCGCCCTGCACTTCGTCGCTGATCCGCATCGCCTGCTTGTTCACCGCCGCGAGTTCCTCCTGCGTCAGCTTCTCTCGGGGATCCGTGCGCTCCACCGGTTCGGGTTCGTCCCGGCCACACTGCGCGACGACGACCTCCCGCGTCCGCTTTGCGCGTCCCTCCTGCTGACTGAGTTCCGCCTGGGCACTGATGTGCTCCAGCTCGGCCTCCCGGGCCTCGATGCGCTCTTCCTGTTCGAGGGTCTTCCCGAACAGGTGATCCGGGCCTTCCTCGACCCGCGCGTCCGGATGGTTGGAATCGACTTTCGCCTGTACTTCCATGTCGACCGTCGCCCGGAACTCCGGGGTCTCGTCGACGACCTCGAACCCATCCTCGTCGACCTCGACGTCATCGTGTTTCTCGAAAGCCTGTTCATCGACCGAAACTACTTCACTGGAGACGTTCTTACTTGACATTGGAACTCACTGGTTCCTGAAGGCGCTCACGCGCCCGACACCGCGATGCTACAACATCGCGGATTTCCTCGACGACAACGACCGACAGACTCGTCTGCGCGCTCTCGCTCGCGCCTTCGCGAGCGCCCTGTGGGCGCGAGCGAGAGCGCGCCCGAGGCGGACGATCATCCAGCACCGCGCGCCGACCCGCCCGGAGCGAGCGGCCAGCTTTAAGCCGTTTCTCGCGTCCGGCCCGGACTGCGGGTCCGTGTCCAGGGCGACGGTCGTGAGCACGGCGAGTCGGGGTGTGACTCGCCGCGTGGAACGGCCCAAAGCGCTGGAACGCGAAAGCCCGCGAGGGGCGCAACCGAAAACGCGCTTAATGCTGGCGTCGAGACCAGATTCACTTTAGCCCGGAACGGGCGCGGGCGGTGCGGAGAGCGCCCGCACGCCCGGAATGGTCGGTCGCGAGCGACGCGGAGGGCGGAACGCGGCGAGCGGGGCGGGCCATAACGGACACACCAGTCTAGCCGGCCGCGACACTCGGCGATCCAGCTACCGTCCTGGTGGACTCAGAAAGGGCGAGGCCGCCTCGGTCGTCCCCCGACCCCGCAAGCACCGCAGGGACGAGGCGCGCAGTGGTGGTCGCGGGATGCCGAGCGGCCGAGGGCTTTCAGAAACTGTATTTCAATCGTCGTGCTGCGCGTTCAATTCTGTAAGGAACTGGCTGGCTGCTGTCCCGATACGAACACCGTCGACGTTACGCATCTCGAGGTCATGCGTGGCAGTCCGAAAGGGGTGGTGGTCGACGAGAACGCGATGGATAACAGTTCGGACGGGGCCGGTCCCGTACCTATCGACAACAGTAGCCATCATCTCGTCGAGATGTGCATCCCGGTGCTCCGTCCGGGGATGCTGTGCGCGTTCGAGTACGAGTTCGACTACATCGTCAACTGATGCGTGCTCGGGATTCTTCGTTCGTTCACAAACGTCGTAGAGAGCGTCGTTATCGGACATTCCAAATCACTTCGAAGGATCCTCCACGGTGTTAGGGCTCCTCGAGCAACGAGCGAGCTCGCTGCACGTAACTGTTCGCGCCCCAGCTACGGGCGTCACTGATCTCATCGAGGAGCAACCGCGCATCGGCAGCTGATAGATGTTCAGTTCGAACGAGAACCGAGAGCAGTGTCGGTGTTGTGACGAGCCGGGTATCAGCGAGTGAGGCGTGGATCAAGCCAAGTTGGTTGAACTCGTCACAGAGGAAGAGCGCAGCATCGAGATCGTTCGCGAGCGTGACCGCCGCGTTCTCACCGTCATCGAGGGGGAACTCGGCATCGAGGTCCAGCGGCTGTGTCGTGAATGACTCCGTTTGGTCGAGGACGGCGGACGCGGCGTGTCCATGGACGTCATCGTAGGAGGCGATCTCTCGGAGTTCATCGATGACCGCCGTTGGGACGACGACCTCGTACCGGGAGAAACAGAGTGCGAGTGGATCGGGATCGTCGTCAGTAACGATCCCGAGACTTACGAGGGCGGAGGCATCTGCGATGAGCCGCGACATCTATGCGTCGGCGACCTCGTCGATGAAGTCCTCGTCCAACTGCTGTTTCAACACTCGGAGGTTTGCCGCCTCCTCGGCGCCGACGAGCGCTTTGAGTTGATCGAAGGTAATCTCATCGTCGTAATAGGCGGCAGCGATCTCTTGGGTGAGTGCGTCGTCGTGAGCGGCGTCTTGGAGGTACTCCCGAAGCGCGGTCACGAGGATATCTGTTCGGTCTTCCCCGAGGACTGCGGCCAGTGCGTCGGCCCGGTCGATGAGCCGATCGGGGGCCCGAAACTGCACGCGCTTCTTATCGGTGCTCATGATGTGTACATTGTGAGCCAACGCACTTAGCCGTTTTCGTGTGTACGATGTGAGCCTCACTCGGCTAAGCGTCACTCGGCCACGAGGTGCTCCGTGAGGTCACGCGTCCAGTACGTCGCGAGCCCACCAGGGCTACAGCGAGCACACAGTTGGAGCGGCCCCTCGAGATGGCCGAGTTCGACGCGGAACCGGGTAAGTGCCGCGAGGGCGTCGACGACCAGTCCGCACCCGTCGCAGGCGTGGTGGTCGCGCTCGTCGGGATCCGACCGCGTCTGGGTGGCGCAGTCGACACAGATTGGGTGCGTCACCCGTTCGTCTTTCCCCCACGTATGCGCCTCGCCCATCTCTGCACCGGGCGGCGAATCGCAGAACGCACACCCAGAAAGCGTCTGTTGCATCAGTTGTCCTCCGCGTCGGCGTCGGTGGCGGCCTGCCAGCCACGATGGAACACGGCGAGCTGGGTGATCGACTCGAAGGGCTTGCTACTGGGCTCGTGGACGAGAATGCGGTGGTCAGGGATCGGCGTCACCACATCGTCCTCGACGAGGTCGCCAACCAGACGGCGGGCAGTCGTCTCGTCGATGTCCGCTGTCGCGACCTGGGACGCATCTTGGTCCTGTGCAACGAGTTCGGTTTCGAGCCGGTCGTAGTCGCCTGTCGTGTCATCGATGATATCTTGACCAGACATAGGAACTCACGCTTCTGCACGCGCTGCGAGCGCGCCTCACGCCTCCTGGCGCCGATAGACACACCTGCGGTGCGGGCACGATGTCCTACGTCAGCGATCTGCCTCCAGCTAGCCTCGTTCCTGGTTAGAAGGGAGCATGACGCTACTCCAACACCTACTGTAAGCCACCCCTTGCTGTCGGTCTGTTAGAGTGCGATCACGAGCCCGGTCACGAGTGTCACGAGTCCGAGTGCCAGCCACGTCGTCCGCGCTGCAAGGCGCTGCCAAACCCGCCTCCCCAGCTGGCGGAGTTGATCACGGAGGGCTGCCCGCCGTTCTGTTTCGAGGACCGCGACTTCGTCGTAGTAATCGCGGCGCTCTGCGGGAAGCGTCCGGAGTGTCGTCTGGCACTCACTGCAGGTGTATTCGAACTCTGCACGGACATGCTGGCGGCGGAATTCTTGCTCGCCGCCCTCGTCGTAGCCGGTGACCTCGTACACGAGGAGTTTTGAGACGAAGCGACGGTTCCCACACTCCGGACATTGGTCCATCCTGAGCGTTGGTGTTCCATCCTCGCTGCTCGTATCGTCTGGCCAGGATGTCTGTGGCTCTGTGTCCTCGGTCTCTCGGGGTGGGCTCGTGTGGTTTTCTGACGGCGATGCACTCGCTGTCTCGGAGTTACTAAACGTAGACATGGATTCACCTGTGACCGCGCTCAGTTGACACCAGGCTGGACACCACGGCGGCTCTCGTGTGGTGCCCATCGGGCTGAGCGCCGTCACCCTTGGTCGGCGCGATAAACGCCACTGCGAGGGAGTCGTCTAGTCGTCCCACAGTGCTGCAATCCGGTCTTCGATCTCGTCGAGGACCAGTTGCAGGACATCACAATGATCGGTCGGCCACGAATCATCGTCACCGGGCGTCGGGGCGGTGGGCGGGGGATGGAAGTGGTCGCGCGTATTGTGGGGGTTCGGATGCCGATCCCATCGGCATTCCCAGGTGTGCCCCGAATGTAACTCACGATAGTGGATTGTGAAGTCGTCGTTCGTGTACCAGCGGACAGTCAGGGTTGCGTCGTCGACGGGCGCTGGGTAGTATGACGATGCAAAGACGACCTGAAGCTCGAAATGGCCGCTTGCATCCGTGATGGCCGCGTGGGAGACCTGCCTCGTCGCTTGGAGCCGTGTCTGAAGGAACTCGAGGATGGGACGATCGATGGGGGCCGGGTTCCCGCCATCGCCTGTCGGTGGCACCATCGAGCGGGCTACCCGGATGCCTGTTCGCGTTCGCTACCCGTGCGTTGCTGGCGCGCCCGTTCGTAGCGGTCTCGCTCTTCGCGGGCGGTCGCCCAGTCGCCGAGGTCGCTGTACACGTCGTCGATAGTCCGCTCGTCGCTGCCCTCCGCGGCGGCGACGGCATCGACCGCGGCCGGTGACGCGGCGTCGTACGTCTCTTCATACTCGGTGATGCGCGTCGTCAGCTCACGAACACGATCCTGCAGATCCTCGACGGAATGGTCGGCTGCGAGCTGGTTGGTGCGTCGCCACTCGAAATACGCGTCGTTGCGCTCGTAGGTGGTTGGATGGCCGTCGTGTCGGGTGACGATGCCGAGGGCGTCGAACCACCCCAGATACTTCCGGGCGGTCTTGGGGTCACAGTCGGCGCTGTCGGCGATCGCGCTCGCCGTCGTCGGCTCGCGGGTCTGCAGGATGGTGCCGTAGATACGCTGTTCGACGTCGTCGCTGCTGAACGGCTCCTCGAAGGGGGGCGGCCCATCGGGGGCATCTGTCTCGGACATATTCAGGATTGCAGCGCGAAGGATATATTTCTTACTTCAAGGAATAGTTTCCTGAAGTACAGTCTCCCCCCGGTAGCCCTCCGTTTTGCGGCGAGATTGAGCGTAGTTAACCAACAAATGGCGCGATATAGCGAGTCTGTTGGTTAATCTTCTCGGCTCGCAGAATCAGAACGCTCGAGAGAGGTTTTCGGATGGCGGTGAAGCGGCGCCGCTACTAAGATTGGCCACCGAAGAATCGACTCAACAGAGAGGATGGCTCTGAGTCATCACCGGTCTCGATCGCAGTACCGGAGTCTTCCTCGTGGGATTGCGCAGTCTCCTGATCACGGGCTGCGAGTTCGTCGGTGAGGCGCTCGATCTCTGTTTCGAGGGTTTCGATCCGCTCAGTCTTCTGTTCGAGTGTTGCCTCGAGTTCGTCGACGCGCTTACTCAACAAGCGGTTTTTCTCCGCCAGATACGCACGACTCCGGTCTGCCTCGTCAGGCGTCCCGCCAGTTGCGACCCTGTCAGGTGTGCCGTGGGGATCTTCGGTATCGCCGCCGGCGTCCGGGTCGTAGAACTCCGACGTGGTCGCAATCGCTCGCTCGATGGTCTTCTCGCCGTACGTCGACCCGTCAGCGTAGTGGACCTCGTCCCACTTCTCCCGCATCAATCCCGACTGGCGGAACAGCTGCTCCATTTGGGGCCGGTCACCACCGGTCCAGAACGCCAGCAAACAGCACAGCGCCATATCGGCCTCGGACTGACTGTCGTAGCCGACCGTATTCCCGTTCCAGAGCCGCTCGAACTTCTCGCCGTTCGATGCGTTTCGCGCTTTTTCGAGGAGATCCCCGTCTTCGAGGTCGACGTCGACGTCGGCTGCGTCGGTCGTCGGTGACCGGGCGTCAGTGCCATCTCGCTGTTCGGACTCGGAGGCTATGTCACGCTCGGTGTCCTGGACGTACTCGCGGTGAATCGCGGTGAGCGCGTCCTGGCGGCGTGCAACGCGCGTCGGTGTCCGCTCGACGTGGTTGCCAGTGACGGTGAAAAAGCGTGCCGTGTCGTACAGTTCGACGCTCCCGCGCCGATTCCGCCCGTCGGGGAGTGTGCCGGTAACCAGGACGTGATAGCCGGTACCGGACGGTGACACCTCCGTATAGGAATCGAGTCGTGCGATGATGTCCAGCGCCGCGTCGTCGATGTCGTCTGTCTCGGGATTACGGCAGTCGTCCAGATCGACGCCGACGATGGGATCGTCGTCAGTAAACACGAACCCGACGCCATCGGCGTGCTCTGTCTCGCTGTAGTCAAGTGCTGCCTCGAAACTCGCCCAGGTCTCCGACTCTGTTGCTGACGCGAACTCCCCAGCCCCTGGCGTCACCGGAATCTTCGTCGGTTTGCCGTCTCGCTCCTCTTCGCGCCAGCACACCCATTGGTCGCGGTCGCGTAACGTCTCCGGAATCGCCTCCGGCTCGTTGACGATAGGGTCACTCATCCTCACGTAGCACCTCGCATGGCTCTCACTGGCTCTGAGCCAGCACAGAACGCTCTCTGCTGTACGTCACGATCCAATCCCTTGGTCCCAACGGGGACCCCCCGTTCTATCCTAGTTGGTTGTTGGGTGGAACACTCACTATGGCTGGTTGCAAACCGCTGGACGTGAGCGTGTTCCACCCATTCCGCCAAGTTCGTTGGTGTTCCACCCATTGAGGATTTGGGTGGAACATGCCGCAGTCGGGTGATTTCCGACCTTCGAGTTTGATTGGATGTGGTCATGATTCAGCTTGGGTGGAACAGGTCTCAAGAAGTCCCGATGATATCGGGAATTGGACCGTGTACGTCCATTTCATGGCTGAAAGTCCTCTTCAGACCGGATGCGGACACCAGTGTAATGCGGGACGGGTTCCCCGTCGATTCGCTTCTTCGTGGAGTCTACCTCGATGTGGGTGTTGAGCTTCCGTGTGAACCAGCTCTTATTCAGCGGATCATCGATTCCATGTGCTTCTGCCCAGTCGTTGTAGAGATCGAATACATCATCTTTCGGCACGGCTCCATCCGCATCTTCGGCAAGATATTCGTCGACGAACGATTCGAACGACGGTGGCGATTGGTCTTCCTGCTTCTCTTCGACCGGCTCATCTGCCTGGTCGGTCTGACTGGGTGGTTCGTCAGCGGCCGCTGATTCGGGCGATACCGGACGGAGCGACCCGTCAGTGATTGCCGAGAGTGGCCGCTTCCCGCCGTCTTCATACACGACCGATTCCGCCTCATCGTGAAGGATAAGGATGCCGTACGTCGAACGTGTGTAGTCTGGTACGGGGAGTTCGGCTTCGGGGACAAATGGCTTCTTGATACGCACCCAGTCGTCCTTGAACTTCGATTTCGTCTCGTAGATGTGTTGCTCACCGTGCTCGTATACCACGTACTCGTCGGCAGCGTGGTCGTAGCTGTAGATGGCTGGAACACGGTCCTTCGAGAGTTTTTCAAGCGACGGGAGGCGGATGTGTTCCGTCCCGCTGGCATCACGAAGGACGATCTCATCGCCATCACGCTGCCAGATGTTCTGGGTCCCGTTCTCGTCGTCGGTCGCCGGTCGCACGGCCGTCACTCCACCTTCTTCGGTCGCTCCACCGTTGAACGTGAGATTCGAGTCAGTCGTGTAGAACCGTGTCTCACCATTCTGGAGGGTACGGACGGGTGGTGTGAGAATGCCGTCGACACGCTCGGCCCACTCAGTTTCGTCGTTTCCTGGGCGAACGACAAACAGCGGGATATCCCCTGCTTCTTGGGCTTTCCGGAGATTCGTGAGCACCTTTGCGGGATTCTCGGGTGTCGTCGTTTCGACTTCGATGGCGAATCGGTCTGCAACGTCGGGGTGGCTCGCCCTCGCGTCAGGTTTCTGGCTGCCATCCTGTGCGAGGATCGAGACAGTGAAGCCGAGTGCGGTGAGCTCTTCTTCGATCTGGAGGAGTGCTGCGTCGTGGACACTCCCACCAGCGGCCTGCACGCTACCAGTATCGGGTGTCGAGACATCCTCTCCGGCTTCAGTGAGCCGGATGCGGAGCTCGTCGGCGTCGATATCGACGGTCGTATCGAGGTATCGTGATCGTTCTCGAATGTCCGCGAGTGCATCATACGATGGCGGCTCGGCGTCGACGTCGTCGAAGAGCCGCCTGAGTTCGTCGTCAACTGCTTCAACGGGCACCCAGCCGTTCTCCTCGCGGCACTCCTCTCGAAGCTGCAGACTCCGAACCACCTTCGCAATCGCGACGTCTAGGTCATCGCTCCCGATATCGAGCACCCCGTGTCCGTCGGTCGGTGTTCTCGTTGTTGAGGCGTCTGTTGCGGCCGGCACGCCGTGTTCGTCATTGATGTCCTCGTGCATCGAGGAGAGTGTCTCAGTGAACTGCTCCTCTTCACGCTCTGTGAGCGGGGATTCGCTCTCGGGGTGGCCCGGTGGAATCGGGAGTGGTTCGAGACTGAACGGATACGGCCCCGTTTCACCGAACGTCGGGCTTGGCAAGCTGGCGATCCACTCCCCTCGTGGCAACGAACGAATCCGATTGGCGAAATCCGCGGGGTCCATCTCTTCGTGGGCCATCGCTCGCGCCAGTTCCCGGTCGACGTTGATTTTCCCGATGAGTGAACTGCCGATGTTGTTCAGAGCATTCAGGTAGATCTTCCGCCCACCTTCAGCCTCCATCTGTTCGGGGAACTGCATCGACAGGCCAACAGAGAGCCGGAATCCCCGGCCTTTCTCGAGGAGATCATTCATGATGTCGGAGACCACGACCGACGCTGCCTCGTCAACGAGCAAGTTCACCACGTAGTCGTCCGAGTGCTGGGAGAGGGCCTGTTTGCGGTCCTTGAGAGCTGCATCGAGATTGGTCAGGATCACACCGGTCATGATCCGGGCAGCGTCGTCGCGGAGGTCTCCGAGGTCGAAGAGGATGACCGTATCCTCGTCGAGGACATCCCGAAAGTCGAACTGGTTCTCGGTATTGTTGAAGATCTGCCGTAGGTGTGTATCCTGTGAAATGTACGCAAGGCGGTTTCCGACACCACCCATCACGTTCGCGAAGGTGTTTGGATCTAACTGGAGCTGCCGCCGAATCGTCCGCGTGACTTCCTCGTCGCTCGACCGTGGGGCGTCGCCGATGTTCTCGTTCGGTGGCCCGGCCTCCCAGAGCTGGTCGACGACGTGTTCGAGCTGTCGGTGGGCGAAGTAGTCCGTCGACGCTCGGTATCGCCCGTTCTCACGCCCGTATTCCTCGTCGAACAGTGCCTTGATGAGCGTCTTGATGAGAGTCGGGGCCACAGTCGCCCGCTCGTAGCGGTCGGTTCCCATCACGAGCTTCAAAATCTCTTCGTAGTGGTCGGCCTTCCGTTGGACGGCGTCTTCGCGGCGCCGTCCGCTCTCCATCGACGGTTCGAGATCGAAAAACGAGAACCCGGGGAGCACGTCCGGGATTGGGAAGTGGACGACGTTTTCTTCGAGGTCGGTCATTCCGAACCGACGCGCGTGAGCCCGCATGTAATTCTGGGCCATATCGTCGTTTTTCGGGATGATGAGGATCGTCGGCCCTTCGGTGTTGTCGTACAGCGACAGCATGTCGTTGATGAGGGCTTTCGACTTCCCAGAGCCGGTTGTTCCGAACCGGCCGTAATGAGTGGGCAACAGTCCGGGTGGAATGTGTGTCGGCACGCCTTCGGCCTCGCCGGTATCGTCGAGGGCATACCCGATTGCCATCCCGTCTCGGAATTCACTCATGAGGTCCTGGTGCGGACGGGGCAACGGATTCCGACTCTGCTGTTCCGCACGCGTCCCACGTGTCCCCTCGACAGTAAGCTGTTCCGAGGAGGGGACGAGGACGAAGTGCGCGAGTTCTCGGCCGCTCAGAACGAACTCCGGTCGGGTCTTTCCACAGCCGGTCGTGATCTCACGATCCAAGAGCCGCTGCAGCGCCGCTCGTGCGTTCCGGTCTTTCGTGGCTGCCCGCAAGCCGTTGTCGCGTACCCGTTCAGCCTCCACCTCATAGTACGGCCCGTCAAGCGGGTCGAATACCGGGACCAGTGATTGCATTCGCTCACCGAGATCATCGCGACCGCCACCACCGGATGGAATCCCGATTGCTCGGATGTTCGCGGTGAACGACCGCTTCGGATTTTTCGCCTCGATTGCTGCGACACGTTTTGCAACCGCGTCGCTCAGCTGGTTTCTGTCCCGGCTCTCCGACTGATCGTCGAGTTCGAAGAGAGAGCCAATAATCTCCTGTGCGAGTGTATCTCGTCCATCGATGACGTCCTCCTTGCGAAGGTCGGCATCGGACTGCCAGCTCTCGCGTCGCTGGAAGACGACCTGGAACGCTACTGGTGCTGTCGCCTCCATTAGGTGGTCGACGAGCGACGCGAGCGCACCTCCTGGCTGATCGACGGCTGGGAGTTCCGCTTCGTCGTCGGCAGTAAATGGCGAGAGTGAGGTCATCCAGTCTTGCTTCCGAGTTGCCGACCCTTGCCACCGCACGCCGAGTGGGGAGACGGATTCGGTCGCTGGCCGCGCGAGTATCGTCCCCTCCGATGTTACCGTTGGTTTGGCAAGCGTCGTGAGTGGCTCATCCTCGGGAATCGCATCTGGTGGGGCGAGTTCGAGGGCAGTATCGCCGATCTCGATGATGTGGTCGGCAGACTGGTCACCGACCGTTCCTCCATCCGCGACTGATTCGGCGTCCCCTGGCCCCGATTGTTTGTTGTCGTCAGTGCCACGTTCGTATTGCTCGTCAGGGTCGAATTCGTACTGGAGGTCGCCCGCCTCATAGTGCTCGACGAATGTCTCGCGGTCGAATTCGGCAGGCTGTACGAGTCGGGATGCGATGTCGACCTCGGTACGCTCGATGTCGAACGTCTCGGGATAGACCGACCGGAGCCGCTTCTCAAGGGTATCCAGATGGTCGTCGGCACCGTAGTAGAATTCGACGGGGTCATCTTTCCCTTCGCTCAGCGCGAGGAATTCGAAGCGTAGCGGTGTGTCGCTATGTAGCGGATTGAGTTTGTCAGCTAGCCCTGTCGAGTCCGTTGAGGTCAGTTTGTGGAGGCTCTCCAGTGCCTGCGGCAGACGCTCCGGATTGAGCCGTTCGGAGGTTGGCGTCACGCGAAGGTACTCACGCATCGTCGTCACCTCCCGTTTCACCGCCATCAGTCTCTGTTGGCGTCCGCTCAGGTGTGTGTTGTCCGTTGTCGGTCGCTCGGCTTTCAATATCGTCTTGGAACGCCTGCACCTCCGCGTCCACAGCATTCTCACCAGTCCCGGGGAGTGAGTCTCGCCGTTGCTCGGTTGGCTCGAAGTCGATGACCTGCTTCTCCTTGGGCATCGCTTTGACCTGGATCCCACGCCACTCGCCGTCGACGCCCACTAGGGCCTCGGAGAAGCCGGCGTCCTCGTTACCAGGAACGGCGTCCTGGACGAACCGCATCTGTGCGTAGTTCAGCCCGAACTCGTCGGCCCACTCCTTGTCCATCCCGTCGAGACGGTGGAACTGCTTGACGGCACACTGGTCCAGAATCGCCTCGGATTCGGCGTGCTCGAAGAACTCGTCGACGGTCTGCGTGACCAGTCGGATCGAGAGGTCGTGGTGACGGTGGTGGCGGAACACCGTCTCGAGGAACGCCAGGCTCGCGGCGTCCTGCATGATGTAGCGGGCCTCGTCGATGTAGAACACGACCTCCTTCTCCGAGACCTTCGCTCGCTCGTAGACCAGCGAGATGAGCAGCTGCATGGTCAGCGCCGTACTGCTGTCGACGCTTCCCTCCTGCTGGGCGAGGTCGAGATAGATGACCTTCTCGTCCCGGATGTCGAAGTCGGATTCCTGGCCGAGGTTGGCGTGGCGACCGTCGTCCTCGAAGGGGCGGAGCTGGTCGAGGAGCCACGTCGCATCCTCCTTGATCTTCCCTGCCTCTTCGTCGGACCGGACGACGAACTCCTCGGGGTCGTCGACCATATCCTCGAACACGTCCATCATATTACGAATGGTCGGACTCGGATTGTCGTGCGTCGAGATGTCGTCAGTGATGCCCTGACGCTTGTAGGCACGTTTGAGGGCGAGTTCGAGCGTCGTCCGCCGGTCTCCCAGTGAGATGCCGCGGAGCGCGAAGAAGTTCGTGAGGAAGCTCATCGCGTCGTCGAGCTTCTCGTTAAACGGGCTCGCGTCCTCGCCCATCGCCCGCTGGACGTGTTCGGGCGTCTCGCGGATCTCCAAGGGGTTCAGCCCGAGTGTCCCGCCGACGGTGATTCGCTTGGCGTCGAGTGCCTCTGAGACCCCCGCCCAGTTGTTCAACGGCTCGAGGATGATGCCGATACGGTCCTTGCTCTGCTCGATCGAACGGATGAAGTTCTGCTTGGAACTGAACGACTTCCCCGAGCCGGTATCGCCCACGGTGAACATCGCGTACCCGTTGTCCCGGGCGAACGGGTCGATGACCACGGGGCTTTGATTGTCTTTGTGAATCCCGAACTCGACGCCGCCCTCCTCGAGGATCGTCGCGTTGTGCGGCGAGGACAGCAACGCGCCGACGGCGCCGCCGAGGGCTATCGACGTCCGGCCGAACTCGTTGTCACCGATGGGTGCGGCGGACTGGAGAGCGAGATCCTGCCGGCAAATTGCGGTCTTCGGCGTGAGGTTCGCCGGGTCGTCGCGGAGCGCGCTCTTGACCGTCTGGACGGCATCTCTGAGTTCGTCTTTCTCGTCGTCCCGCACCGTGATGAACATCCCCTGGTCGAAGACGTTCGCGCCGTTCTCGACAGCCTTGTACGTCGCTGCGGCCTCGTTGGCGCGCTCTTGGAGATACGCGCTCCGGATACTCTGTTCGAGGTCAGCATCGACCTGGAGGTCGTCCGCGATGTCCTGCAGTTCGTTCCGTGCTCGCTCCTGATTTTTCGGCGTGATGTGGGCCGTCAGATCGAACTGGACGTCGGTCATCTCGAAGAGGTCGCTCAGATACCCGTCGTTGGGATAGTCGGCATAGTTAGCGATATACAGCGTCGTCGTCCACTGCTCGCCGACCCGTGCGGCTCGCGTTTCCCACTCGACAGCTCCGGGAGCGGTGACGGTTTTGTGCGACTCGGAGATGTCGTCGAGGAGCTTGCGTTCGGCCTCGCCTTCTTCGAGTGTCTCCTCGTCGAGGACATCGGTGAAGTCCACGTCTGGTTGATCATCCGCAGTGGAGCGGTCCCAGAGGTACTTACTGCCGACGCCAAGGCCGAGACCCACTGCAAGGGCAAGTACTGCACTCTCTGCTGGCGTCAGATTCTGGAGCCACCCGGCGACGGAGCCAAGCGCGCCACCACCGGTCTGGAGGATCATGTTACGCATCGTGTGGATCCTCCCGGCGCGAGTGGCTGATGATCGATTGGTTGCGAACCACACGCTCCGCCTCGTCGTAGTCGTGTTCGCGGCCGTTCCAGAAGTCCATATTCAGGACGAACAGCTCGACCGTGCTGAGGCGGCGTGCGGACCACCCCGACGCTTGCTGGATGAACTCGGATCGCACGTCGTTCACGCGACTGTCGAGCTTCTCGAACATCTGCGCACGTCTTTCGACGTCGGTGAGGTCCTCGCGGCGGGTGACGAACGGGTTGAACAGGAACCCGATGACGGGGAACTGGGTCAGCTTCTCGGCGGGGGTGCCCTCGTCGCGGAAGCGGTCGTACACTTCTATCGGGCTGACTTCAACGCCGATGTAGTACCGGACCTGCTGAATGCCCCGGTCACGCATCTCCTTCGGCCGTGTTTCCCGATATTCTTCGAGGAGTTCCCGGAAGATCGGGTTCTCCGTGACGTCTTCGTCCGTGAGCCGATCCTCGATAGTCTCGGTGATCTGCTCGACCGGGAAGGAACGGGTTGTGGCGTGGAGTTTGAGCTTCGAGTCCAGCTCTTTGTTGGCGAACTCTTCGCCGGCGTCTTGCAGCTGCGCCCAGTCGTCGGACATCGCGAAGTCCATGTTGGCCGGATCGATCTCGATGAACGCCTCCATCGCGCCGTCTTCACGCTGGATGGCACCAGCGCCCGGCCACGCCCGCTTGATGTTCGTGAGGTCCTGTGTCCGCTCGTCCGGCTTGAACGGCGTGTAGTTCGCGAGTCCGCCCTCGTTGCGCTCTGACTCGTTGGTACTCGTGTCGGCGTCGGCGGGCGCACTGAACGTGACCTGAGGCCGTTTGAGGTACCGATAGACGTCTTTTGTCCACGTCCAGGCGTTCAGATGGGTTGGTGAGACGTAGATGACGGCGACGCCAAAGCCAAGCCCGCCAGCAACGAACGGCAGGGCCAGTGATTCGATCCCGGTGAGACCCGCGATAAACAGCCCAATAATGGGGAAGGCGATGAGCATGCCAACGTCTCCTTCCTCGATATTGAGATACGGGATGCGACTCTCCTCGCCGAACTGATCCATGATGCGCCGTGCGGCCGCGTCTTGATCTGCTGACATTGTTAGTGGATTCCTCGATCAAACTCCATCCCACGGTCGTCACTCGCCGATTCCGCTGTCGCTCCACCAGGGTCATTCTCTGTTCGACGGTACGATGGCGTCCCGCCATCGTCTCCTCCATGCCCACCGCGGGCAGCCGCTTTTTGGGCGACGGCGTGGCCAGCGGCGGCTTTCGGCCCCCACCGAGCGGCGGTCGTCGCGACGCCGGCGCCACCGACGTAGGCTCCAGCGGCGACACCGCCAACGAGTGCTGCGCCTTTCGTTGCACCGCCGACGACTTTGGCCGTCAACGGGGTCGCGTATTTGAACGTCTTCCACGTGATGTAGAGGGCGACCAGCGGGAGGGACGCAGCGACGAGATATTTGAGGAACGCTGTTCCTGGTGTGAGCGTCCCACCGCCGTAGATCAAATCGTACCCCTTGAGAACCATCGCTGCCGGGAGCGGGAGGACAGCCAACGGGACAAACCGTTTGCAGAACCCCATCGCGATATCGGATACGACCGGAATGTTTCCGTAGGCCAGTGCAAATGCAATCGGCATTCCGTACAGGTAGACATACAGCAGGATCATCCGGATGTAGAACAGCGCCTCCAGTGCCCACATCGAGATTCCCCCAATCACAGCGAACAATAGCCCCAGTCCGGGGTTTGTGATGGCTGCGCCCAAGAACTGAAGCATTGCCGAGGCTACGGAGGAAAGCTCCGGCATTAGTGCAATGGTGAACCCGTCGACGAGGTAGAGTGCGAGAGTTCCAACCCAATACCACGTAATGATTAGAAAAGCACCGACCCAGGCCGTCTTCTTCGTTTTTCGGGCTTCGTAGGTACTTCCAATATTGAAGATCCGAACCGTGTGACGGCCCTGAACACTCATCACAAGGAGCAAAAGGGCAATCAGCATGATTTCGCCGCCGATGAGAGCATCGTGGATTGCTGGCCAGGGTGCGTTGGTTGGTTCACCGAAGACAAATGCTCCGTTCGTCTCTGGGGTCGGGGTTCCGAACATTCCCTCAGTCAGAGTCTCATACCCCGACCTGAGACCGTCCATGAACAGCCCGATGAACCAATCAACGACGCCTTTGATACCCTCAAGAACGACGTCAATAAGATCAACCATCGTCAGGCCTCCGTAATCGTGACCTCACAGTCTGTCATCTCGTCAGACCCGGAATACTGGACATTGTAGGTACTCGTGACCCGATTGCCACTGACCTGAGTCTCAACGATTACCGTGAACTGCCCGCTGTTACCATCTGGGGAACACCCCATTCCGTCTTCACTCTCTGAACCGAACGGGAACGAATTACTGAACAGGTCGACCGTCTCACCAGGGGAGACTACTACCCGGTCGGTTTCGTGCATTCCACTACCTCTGGGGTTCTCAATTGGATTGGGAACGTCCCCGGAGAAGATTAGTTCAGTTATCGCTTCCGGACCGCTTCCTGTGTTCTCTACCGTGACGAATGCCTCGCCATTCTTGATCCGGTCAGTCTCGCTCTCACCATAGACTTCGTCCCACGGCTTATCTGGATTATTCCGATAGAGTCCGACATCCTGTATCTGAATCTCTGGACGGAGTTCAGTCGTGGTCTCAACTACTGTCTCCTCGCCTTTCAACGCGAGTACGCGATACTCACCGGGCGCATATGCGGTGCCGATCTCGAATGAGACCTGCTGAGCACCTGCGGCTACGTCACGCTTCCCGAATAGCTCGCCGTTCGGCTGGATAAGGTTGACTTGGTCGACATCGGCCTCTTCGGAGAGTTCGACGACGAGTGTCGTCCCCTCGACAGCGACACGCGTGAGTGGGCCGTTGCCATCTGGAGAGGTCGTTCCGTCACCAGGCGTCCCAGAACCGCCATTGCCGTTCAGACAGCCAGCGACGCTCATGAGAGCAGCACCTGCGACAGTTCGGAGGGCGGTTCGCCGACTGATGTGTGGGTGGTTTCTAGTCATGGACTATGGGTTCCGTTGGAAGATGTCGTCTGGACCGAGCATTCGGAGGAGCCGCTTGCCTGCGTAGAACATCACAATGAACGGGATGAGCTGCCAGCCGACCTCGAAAATGAAGGCGAACCAACCGTCGATGGTGCCGAGCGGGTGCCAGCGAGCAGTTGCCGTCGCACTCACATATGCGGGGTCGTGCCCGAGCCACGAGCCTGGGTGGTACCGAGCCGTGTAGATGCCCGGCTCGTCGATCGTCACGATCGCCACCCCGGAGGCGTTGGTCTCGACGCGTTGCTCCGCGATGGTGATGTACCCGTTGCGAGTGGTCCCACCGATTGGATATCGTCGGTCGGGATCGCTGAGCACGATTGGGGCGCCGGTCTCGTTGTCTCGGAGTCCGATGCGGAGTGTGGCCTGGCTTTCGTTCTGCTGGAGCACCTCAACCGTCAGATTACTGCGCCGGAGCTGCCGCTCAGAGCCAGCGTCAGGTGCCACAATCGAGGCGTTCACACCCCGTACGATCCCCGCTACTTGGAGGGCGTTGCGGTCGACGTTCCCCGCGCGAACCGCAACACCGTACGTCGTCGTGTACGACTGGTTGACGATGTCGATGTTGATGTTCTCACCGAGCGTGCCGACCGGAGACGGTCGGTCAGTGCCCCAGGTGTCGATGATCTCTGGGCCATCGCGAACTGGTTCAGCCCTCGGGCCGATTCGCGACGGGTACGCGTGAACATAGACCGGAATCGCATCCGACTCGACGGTGGCGCTGTCAGTCCGGTTCGACCTGACGAGTGTATCCCAGTTGGTGTTCCGAGCGGTGTAGAACCGCCAGACGCCACGCACTCGTGCGCTTCCATTCTCCGTGAGCGTGTACCCCTGCCACGGTCTGGACTGGAAGATAGCCACACCGGCGTCACCATTGGGATACTCGGCGTAGTAGGGGTACGCCGAGAGGTCGTAGATCTCGACGGCGATCGAATCCGAGACGTTGAGCGACTCGGTACGATACGTGACCTCGACATCGGTCTCGTCGCCTCGGTCGATTCGCGTGGTCTTCTTCAACCGGACGCTGATCTCGGCTTCAAGCGTGAGGTTTGCACTCCAGTCATCCTCGATCTGGTAGTCGAGGGCCGGCGTGTGCGAGCCGTCGCGCTTGACGATGGTTTCGCCGTCCTTCTGCAATCGAACCTCCTCGACCTCGTTGCTCGTGAGCGACCACTCGATCGTCGTGTTCCCCGAAGAGCTTCCGTTCGGGACGCGAACACGATAGTCAACGAACCCCCGCATCGTGCCGTTCGGTGCAATATAGAGCGGCGTTTCACCCGACTCCAAGTGACCTCGCGTCGACGGCTGCAGTGCGAACACCGTGGCGTGGGCGTCCTCGATGAACACCCCGTCTTCGAGCGACGCGTGGCGCGGATGTACGGACGTATCCGACCCACCGGCTTCGAGATCAGCGAAGTCGTTTCGCGTCCACGTTGCAGCTGTCTCCGGCGGGCGCTTGAACGTGATGTCCGTCCCGTTTGCGAGTTGGTGCATCGCGGTCCGGCTCTCGCCATAGCGCTGCTGGTACTCCTCCTGGCTGATGTAGTTGTCCGCGTCGCGAGACCACAGCGTCGCTGATTCATTCTCAGTGAGCCCATTCCCCTCCGTGCCTGGCCGTGGCGGGCTTGCAGTGACGAGACCCGTGACTAGGCTCGTCACGAACAGGGCGGCCATTAGCACGGAGAGCTCTCGTTGTGTCATGAGGGCTCGACGGGGGCAGTAGTCGCCTACCAGGGGGCGAGGTCGACGCACTGCGCCAGCGGGAGGTTCATCATCGACCCAGCGACGGTGTAGAGTGGCCCGAGGGCGACGAGGACGACCGCGGACTTCATCGCGGAGCGCTTGTGGCGCTTGAGGCCCTTCTTCTGCTCGGGCGTGATCGTGAACATCTCGATGAGGGAGTCAGCCTGCCACACGACTGCGAGGCCGACAATGCCCAGCGCCGTGGTAAGCTGGAAGAAGCCCTCGATCATGCTGGGAAGGTTGTCCGCACTACAGACGGCATTCGTCTGTGCGGCGGCGGGTTCCACAGCGAACAGGCTCAGGACGACGACGATGAACACAGCTTGCCTGGGAAGCCTACTTGCCGCCGTGGACTGGCTGTCGGCGCGATTCGGGGCCGTCTCGGAGGGCGTATTGTCCTGTGACATAGCGAGTTATTCCTCTGCGTCGTCGACGAGTGCTTTCAGATCAGCGTAGCGGTTGGTCTCGTCGACGATCTCGTCTTTCGTGTAGCCCTGTTCGCGGGCCCGTTCGAAGAGATCTCGAAGCTCGTCGGGGTCGACGTCGCGAAGCTCCATCTCATCTCGGAGGGCGCGGCGATAGAGGGCGGAACCGTTGATATGGCTGTTCCACGTCAGGTACAGATCATCGATGTCTTCGATGGTGACTGCCCGTGTGATCATATGTGCGGGGTGGGTATGCACCGGTTGAGCCCCGGTCCATGGTGGTGCGATAGCTAGAAGATCGGTATATGCTTTCTGGCCACCAACTGGCGCAAAAATCTAAAGTAAATTATAACCGGAGAGCTCGTTCACCTCGCAAGGGTACAGTTAACCAACAATGGGGCTAAATACCGCCGTCTGTTGGTTAAGATTAGGATGGCGCTCTACTCGAGTTCCATAACCTCTCCACGCCCGTTGTCGAGGATTTCTCGCACTTCGACCAAGAGTTCCTGACCTTCCTCGTGGAGCCTTATCCCTTCATCGAGGCCACACTCGTCCGCATCGAGCTGCTCAATGATTTCTTCGACACGGGCCAGCCGGTTGTGGATCTCTTGGTCATTTGCCACGCTTAGATCACCCCCAGCCAAAGACCGGTGATGGCCAACAACAGCAACAGCAGCACAGCGATTGCGGCCTTGTAGTAGACCGGCGGGAGCCCCTCGGATGCGGCCGCCTCGTCGACTGCTTCGGCAAGTTCCCGTTCATGTTCATGCTCTTGCTGGAAGGTTTCGTACGCGGCGTCGAGTTGCTGTGCCAGCGGCTTGACTTCGCCCGCGAAGAACTCCTCGCGGGAATTCACGATATACTCGCCAGCGGCCGTCGGCGTGATCGTTGCCACATCCGCAACCTGATCTGCGATGAGCCGGTCATCGGTGTGCCCAATCGCGGTGACCACCGGGGTATTGGCGGTGAAAATCGCCTCCGCGACCCGCTCGGTGTTGAACGCCTGGAGGTTCGAATCACTCCCACCGCCACGGCCGACGATGATCGAGTCGACCTCCTCGGAGCGGTCCAGATGGTGGATGCCGTTCGCGATGGATGTGGGCGCCTCCGACCCTTGGACGGTGGCGTCCTTCACCAGGATGTCGACGGTAGGGTCCTGTTCGTGGATCGCGTTCTGGATGTCATAGCGGGCATCGCCACGGAGGGAGGTCACGACCCCAACCCGCTCTGGGAACGCCGGCGGGCGCTGTTTCTGCTCGTCGTCAAACCACCCACGCTCTTCGAGTTCGCTTCGCAGTCGCTCGACGGCAGCTGCCTGGTCGCCGTCGCCGACGACGATCACCTCCCACGGTTTGAGGTCGATTTTCCCGCCCTCTGTCCAGTAGTCGATATCGCCTTCGAGGATGACCTCGGTCCCGTCCTCGAGGTCAGCGTCCATCTTCTGATAGCGGTTCGCCCAGAGCATACAGGGAAGCTCGGCGTCGCCGTCAGTCAGGGTGAAATAGAGGGCGGTACTGTTCTTGTGGAGGTCAGTGACCTCCCCGATACAGCGGACGCCGTTGAGGGCAGGCGTGTCCTGGACGACCGATGCAATTCGGTCGTTCAGCTCTTGGACTGAAAGAACATTCCCGGACAGGACATCATCTACCTCCCGTTCGGCATCAGCCATCGCACTAACTTAACACGGGGAGAGCAGATTCAAAAATGTACTCACCAGTGCCAGTATACCCTGCCAACTGTTCTGTGTCGTTGAATTACTCCAGTAACCCGAGGTCAGTGAGCCGGTTTTCGATCACTGTAAGCGCTTGTTCAGCATCGTCAAGCTGTTTTCCGCCCGTGATGACGAGCTTGCCACTCCCGAAGAGGAGTGCGACGACGTCCGGGTCGTCAAGCCGGTAGACGAGCCCCGGGAACTGCTCTGGTTCGTATTCGATGTGTTCGAGACCTAGGCCGATCGCAATCGCATTCAAATTGAGTGTGTGGTCGAGGTCCCCACTTGAGACAATATTCTGGATTTCGATATCTGAAGAGGTAGCGACATCGACACCCAATTCACGGAGCTCGTCGAAGACGTATTCCAACGCAGTCGTCACATCGTCGACGCTTTTTGCACCCGTACAGACGACTTTCCCCGAGCGGAAAATGAGCGCTGCGGCTTTGGGATCATGCATCCGATACACGAGTCCAGGGAAGTTATCAGGATCGTAGTCGGTGGCTCCTAAATCCTCAGAAAGCGTTTCCAGATCGAGTTCTTGACCGATATCGGACGACGCGACCACATTCTCGACTTGAATTGATTCGGCTGTGACACTCATAGGAGTACCTTCCAGTCACAACCCTCTTAAAACGGGGAGTGACTTCGAGCGTCGGTGTGGTACCTTCCGAATTAGAGGTCGCGGGGCTGGACCGTCTTCCGGTCGTTGGCCTCAGCACGCTTTGCGGCGTCGTCGAGCAGTTCGGCGACCTCTTCGTTGAGGGCGTCGTAGAAATCTGCCGAGACGTTCTGGTCAGAGAGTGCGTCCTTCACGGCTGCTTTGACGATGAGGTCAGACATTCCATCGCGGACTTCTCTCGTCTATGCTATAAAGGTTCGAATTCTCGGTTTGCCATTCTGAGCGTCAGTGAGTGTCACAACAAGAAGATACGGAAAATCATTACGCGGGTGTTGACCGTGACGATAACCGGACTCATCTCAGACTTACGCCCACAGCTGGCAACATCAGGAACCCCTTGTAACAAATTATAAATTTAGTCCCGTCTAATTTCACTCTAATGCTGAGCGCCATCATGGAGGACTATCTCAAAGCGATCTATTACCTCCAGGACGAAACGGATGAACGGGTGCGGACCTCGACGCTCGCTGAGCATATGGACGTAGAACAACCGTCAGTCACCAGTATGGTGAAAAAATTGGCCGAGCGCGATTTTGTCCATTACGAACCCTACAAGGGCGTTGTACTCACAGACACTGGAATCCCGGTCGCGCTCGAAATCATTCGCCATCATCGGCTCTTAGAACGATACCTGACGGAGCGTCTCGAGTACGATTGGGCTGAGGTACACGACGAAGCAGATCGCCTCGAACACCATATAAGTAGTCAATTCGCTGATAGAATTGCAGAGCAGTTAGGGAATCCGGCAGTTGACCCGCATGGCGACCCGATTCCCACAGCGGATCTGGACGTTTCACCGTTACAATCCGGTGAAACACTCGCTGATCAGCAGGTCGGCGACAAGGTTCGAATCGAACGGGTGCCAGACAATGACCCAGATCTACTCCGGTACCTTTCTGAACACGAGATTACCCCAACAACTGTAGTCGAAATTGTTGAGACCACCTCATTTGGGATGGTGACGCTTGTTCCCGATGGCACCGACGAACGAGTTGTACTCCCAGAGGAAGTGGCCCGATCCATAACCGCTCAAACGCTCGCTGGGTCTTCAAACTAAACTGATGAGTCTCCAGTAGTGAGGCCATTAGTTTAGACACAACCTAAGTTTAGATGCGTCTAATTTATGTATTGGGTGGGACAATGGGGTGTGTATGGGTATGCGAAGGCCTGACCAGCGGAGGAAATCATGCCATCGATAGATTACAGTAGCGCAGCAGACGTCACAAAACGACTTGAAGAGCGACTGGTCGAATCACTCACTGGTGAAACGAGTGTCAGTCGCCGCACGGTCCTCGGCGGGCTCGGTGTTGCAGGCAGTGCAGCAGTCGGACTCGGGAGCTCCCGAGCAGCTGCCTCGTCCGATCACGACGATGAGGGTGAACACGGTAACTTCGGTGCAGTGGGGGAATACCGGGATTTGGATTTCGACCCCCACGAATTCCTCACTGCGTTCAATACCGGAGAGAGCGGACAGGATAACGTTCCCCAACAGGTCTACGAAGAGGACGGCCAAACCGTACGGGAATTCGAGTTCACTGCCGTCGACACGACGATCACGATTGCGCCGGGCGTCGAGTTCTCGGCGTGGGCGTACAACGGCCAGGTACCGGGCCCGACGATCCGTGCCGTTGAGGGCGACCTCATCCGCGTGAAGTTCACGAACCTGGGACGACACGCGCACACGATCCATCCACACCTGAAGAACCTCAACCCGCGAATGGACGGGATTCCACAAAACGGGCCTGGCGTTCTCGATACGGGTGAGTCATTCACGTACGAATGGCTCGCCCAACCCGCCGGCACGCACTTCTATCACTGCCACTCGCTCCCGCTGAAAGAGCACATCCACCGCGGACTCTATGGCACGATCATCGTCGATCCGGACCCCGAACGCGTCAGGGAGAATCCACGCGAGTACGTCAATTACCCGGGCCCGATTACCGACGACTTCCGAGAGCAGCTCGTCGAAGAGGCGAAGAGCCGGAATCACGAGTACGCCGAAAACGACGCCGTCAACGAGATGGTGATGGTGATGAACTCGTTCGATACCAACTTCGATGGCGGTAACGAGGTCTATGCGGCGAACACGCGGGCGTTCGGATATGGAGTTGGTGACACCGACGGTGAGGGCAACTGGACGGCGGGCGAGACGAAACGTCCCATCCAGATCGACAAGGACCAACGCCAGCGCGTATACCTCTCCAATGCAACGGAGTTCGACCTCATCAACTCGTTCCACACGCATTCGCAGTTCTTCGACTACTACGACCACGGGACGACGCTGACGCCGACGAATAAGACCGTGGACACGATCATGCAGTGTCAAGCCCAGCGCGGAATCATCGAGATCGACTACTCGGACCACGAGCCCGGGCTGTACATGTTCCACGCGCATCAGTCGGAGTTCGCCGAACTCGGCTGGATGAGCTTCTTCGAGGTGGTCTAATATGGCGGATAAGACACAAGACACGACGACGGACGGTGGTGTAACGGCTGACGAAGAGATCACACAACCGCTCGGGCTTCCGCGATGGGTCAGCGCGTTACTCCCGATTGTGTTGCTCGTACTCGTTTTGGGCGTGTTCGCGTTCACGTCCCCGCTCGCCGGAGTTCAGAGCGGCACACCGCTTCCCGACGTGACGATCACACATACGACCCTTCCGAGCGACGAAACGGTCGTCTTGCACGTGACGAACAACGGGCCCGAATCTGTGACGATATCACAGATTCTCGTCGACGAGGCGTACTGGGATTTCCGAGTCGAAGGAGCTGGTGGTGACCAAACGCTCGCCCCGATGGAAAGCGCACAGATCGTGATTCCGTATCACTGGAATCCGGGGTGGGACCTCGGAGTCACCCTCGTACTATCTGATGGAGCAACGTTCCATAATACGATCGTCGCGCCGAGTCAATCACCCGGGTTTAGCCTCGGGCTGCTCGGGACGCTTGCAGTCATCGGGCTGTTCGTGGGCGTGATCCCAGTCGCATTAGGGATGCTGTGGTTCCCCTACATCAAGACGATGAGCGATCGGTGGCTGCACGCCGTGCTCCTGTTTGCGGCCGGCGTACTGGGATTCCTGGCGTTCGACGCCGGGTTCGAGGCGTTCGAACTCGCCGAGCGAATTCCCGGCGCGTACGAGGGCAACCTCTTGGTCGTCTTCGGAATCGTTGGCACACTCCTTCTGGTCCAGGCGATCAGCGCCTGGCGTGAGGGCCGTGTCGTCGCTGGTGATAGTCGGGCGAGTAGCGGTCTCTGGATCGCCTATTTGGTCGCGGTCGGGATCGGCCTGCACAACCTTGCGGAGGGGCTGGCGATCGGGAGTTCGTTCGCCCTTGGGCGTGTGTCGCTTGGCGCATTCCTCGTGATCGGATTCATGCTCCACAACGTGACGGAAGGCCCGGCTGTCGTCGCGCCGGTCGCTCGCGGAGAACGTCCGGCGTTCAAGCACTTCGCAGCGCTCGGCGTCATCGCCGGCGCACCCGTCATCCTCGGTGGCTGGATCGGCAGTCTCGCCTACTCACCGACGATTGGTGCCTTCTTCCTCGCGATCGGCGTTGGCGCAATCCTACAGGTCGACTGGGAAATCGCGCGAATGGTTCGCGATGCCGGCGGTCGCGTGGCGAGTGCGACGAACCTACTCGCATTCCTACTCGGCCTCGCCATCATGTACGTGACTGACCTCTTCGTGGTACTCTAATCGGCACCACCCATCTCTGTATCAATGTCACCCGAATTCTACGATCGACGGAGGGTGTTGCAATTCAGCACTGCCACCCTGGCGATGCTTAGCACGGCTGGGTGTCTGGGCGGACAGTCCTCGTCGGCCCAGACCGTCACGATGCCGGGCGATCTCAGATTTGAGCCGAAGACCGCGACGATCGAACCTGGTGAGACGGTTACGTGGACGAACGAAAGTGACATCGATCACACGGTCACGGCGTATGAAGACGAGATTCCAGACGAGGCCGCGTACTTCGCAAGTGGTGGCTTCAGGTCAGAACGTACTGCGAGGAACCGGGTCACCGAGGGACTCATCGCTCCGGGCGAGAACTACGAGCATACGTTCGATCAGCCGGGAACGTACGGATACTTCTGTATTCCACATGAGGGGTCCGGGATGGTCGGGACAGTGCGAGTAAGGTAAGTGGACAATCAACGTTCTATCTTCAAACCGCCGTCACCCCTATCACACACATGGTTGGGGCTATCACTCATACTATACTTATGCTCCGTGACGACATACGAAGGGTATGTTTGTCGGACATTTTCTGGCTGCGTTCGTCCTAGCGGCAAGCGTCGCCGCCTGGCGGGGGTGGCCAGAGGAGCGCGCGCTTGCGATCGGGGTAGTGGCTGGCTCGTTTGCGACGCTCCCAGATGTCGATATGCTGTACGCCGTAGTTGGGCTTGTCGGCAGTCTGGAGGGCGCATTCGTAACTTCCGACGCGTTCTGGAATGTCGCAAACGAAATCCACCGCGGGGCCACCCACTCGCTGGTTGTCGGTGTCTTCGCAGCTATCGGGTTTGCCGCGTGGCGTGCTCGTGATCGCTACGGCTCACAAGCCGGCACACTCGGTGGGCTCATCCTCGGCGGCCTGACCCTTATCGTCACGGTCGTCAGTGGGATCGCCCCGGGAGCTGTAGTCGCCGCATTCGTCCTTGTCGGAGTCGTGCTGGTTACATTTGCCGAGCGCGTCGATCTCGGTTCGAGGGCCGTTCTTGGCGCTGGAGCACTCGGGCTCTTATCACATCCGTTCGGCGACGTGTTCGCTGGTCCGTCGCCGGCGCTATTCTATCCCCTTCCGATCGAAGCCGGTTTATTGAACGGCAGGATTCTCCTCAACTCCGATCCGACGCTGCATCTCCTCGGCGCCTTCTTCATTGAGCTCACGATTATTTGGGCGGGGTTCCTCGTCGTCGCACGGTTGCGAGGATGGCGCATCAAGCGGCATATCAATCGGCGTGCAGCGCTGGGGATTGCGTACGCTAGCGCGATCTTCGCGATTCCTGCACCGACTGTTGAGACCGCATCACCGTTCGTATTCAGTGTCCTCACGGTTGGTTTTATTGGCACTCCGGGTCGTTCGAGTTGGCGAGAAGATAGATCGACTCAGCTCATCGATGCTATTACGACTGCGCTGGCTGCCGTTACGCTCGCGGCCGCCGCGTACGCCGTGACGTATTTGATACTGCTCGCGTAACCACACCGCCCTTCTCACAGTGGTGATTCAAAAAATAAGACACGATTCGAACAGCTTCAACAACTCTACCACAACGACTTTTCCTTTGAGTTCCCAATCTCATTTATGACTGACGAGAGGGGTATTCCTCGCAGAGACTTCCTCAAATCGGCTGTCGCAATCGGTGGAGTATCGGCGTTTAGCGCGTGTTTGGGGCGCGAAGAGGTCGATGTCCCGACGGGCCCGGACGATCTCTCGTCGTATCCACAACGTCAACACGCTTGGAACGACGCTCTCCCACGGGACGACCATGGGAACGTCGTTGCTCCGAGCCACCGCGTGCTTCTCTATCTGAATTACCGACAAGACGGGCAACCGAGCGAAGACGACCGTGGACAGGTTGAGACAGCCCTCCGTGGCATCGAACACGCCTACGAGCGAAGCGGGGATGGGCTATTGCTCACGGTGAGTTATTCTCCGGCATACTTCGACCGATTCAACGAATCGCTTCCCGAAGACGTTGATCTCCCCGATCCGGAAGCACTTGCTCCGTTCGAGGAACCCGAGTTCGATACGCCCGATGCAGTCGTCCATCTTGCAAGTAACACGGCACAGGTGGTGCTCGGTGCCGAAGAAGCCCTCAAAGGGAACAAATCGACTCTCAACGATGTCGATCAGCCTGACGCTGCACTGACCGACGTCTTCTCACTCACCGACCGGCGAACGGGATTTATCGGGGATGGACTCCCGGCGGAGAATGCAGACGATGCGGAGGGTGTTCCGGCCGATAAGGTTCCCGAGGACGCACCTCTGTTTATGGGATTCAAATCGGGATTCAAAAAGAACCAGGCCAGTGAAGATCGCGTGACGATCCAGTCGGGACCGTTCGCCGGTGGCACGACTCAGCACATCTCCAAACTCCAACTCAACCTCAACCAGTGGTACAATCAGGACGATCGCTGGCAGCGTGAGGCGAAGATGTTCTGTCCGTACCACGCCCAGAACGACGTAATCGAGGGCGCTGGAGACAATCTCGGAACCAGCAGCAAAATCGACGACTGTAAGCCAACGGATGAGACGGCCCGCGAGATGGGCGTCGTCGGTCACTCCCAGAAATCTGCCCGCGCTCGCGACGACAATGACTCGCCCCTCATCCTTCGGCGCGACTTCGATTCTACCGATGATGGAACCGCTAGTCTCCATTTCCTCGCGCTTCAGCGAGGGATCACCGATTTCGTCGACACGAGAGAAGCGATGAACGGCACTGATGTTACCGAGCAGTCAGCCGTCGGTCAGCGGAACAACAACGGTATCCTGCAGTATATCCGGACGGAGCGTCGCGGTAACTTCCTTATCCCTCCGCGGTCGTTGCGCGCGCTGCCGCATGTACAGCCGGCTGGAGACGCACAGGAGGTGACGCATGAATCGTCGTGACGTGCTTCGGATTGTCGGGGGCAGTTCACTCGTTGGACTCGCGGGGTGTACCGGCCTGTTCGAGACGCGATCAGCGCAGGCACCACCGCTCCCCGAGAACCGGCCGAACGCAGTCTACTATCCGACCCACTATGAGGGCATGAAAATGCCGGGGGTGAAGGAACAGGGCGGGTACAGGTGTGCACTCACGTACTCGTATGCGCACAGGTTCTGGCTGATGAAGCCGAATGGAATCACGAAGGTCGAGATTCAACCCGAGGATTCGATTCATCTCATGCCGGTCGTTTGGGAGACACAGACGGGGATCATCCCACCCGATATCAATCCACAGCTCACCGTTACACAGAACGGGGAGTCGATTGATCAGTTCGCGCCGTGGCCGATGCTCTCTCAGCCGATGGGCTTTCACTTCGGCGATAACGCCCAACTCCAGGGCGACGGCACATACACTGTCGAGGTCAGCATCGGCGGGCCGTCGACGCGACGGACCGGATCGCTGGCCGAGAACCAGGGGAACGCCTCGTTCGAGTTCGAGTTCGAGTTCAGCGAATCGACGCTCAATGAGATCTCGTACACGGACATCCCCGACGACAAGGAAGGCACGAAGGGTGCTGTCGACCTGATGGATATGGAGATGTTACCGGACTCGCAGGTGCCGACACCGGACGCACTCCCCGGCAACGTGCGTGGGTCGGAGAAGAGCGGAGACGCGAAGTTCGTGGTTACGGTCCTCGAAGACGCGTCTCGTTTCGGTGGTGACGAGGAGCAGAAGTATCTCGCTGTGTCTCCGCGCACGCCTTACAATCGGACGATGCTGCCGATGATGTCACTATCGGCAACACTACAACGCGACGGTACGTCGGAATTCGACGGAATTCTGCAGGCGACCATCGATCCGGAGCTCCGCTATCACTACGGAACGACGGTCGCAGACGTGCAGACGGGCGATGAATTGACGATTACGGTCGATTCACCGCCGCAGACGGCCCGTCATGAGGGATACGAGACAGCCTTCGTTGATATGCCAGACGTGCAGGTGACGTTGTAATTTCAAAGGTGTCTTTAGAATCTCATTCGAAGCTAGACCTATGGAAGAGAAACACCTCTTACTGGCGGCGTTACTCGGCATTGTCTCCCTACTGGTACTCACTGGCTTCGTCGTTCGGTTGGCGTAGACAGTCACAGAGTGGCCGAGGCTGGCAGTTACAGATACCTCCGGTGATGACCGCGAAGTCGACACAATATGAACCAACCAAACATACCACCACAGATGGGACGATGAATCGACGAACGTTTCTCAGACAGGGAGCCGCACTCTCGGGTGGACTGCTGCTTTCTGGTTGCTTGGGTCGGCTCGGATTCGAGACGCAGTCTGCATGGCGTGATCCACCGCTCGTGGAGGATCGACCTGACGCCGTCTACTATCCGGCCATCATCGAAGGGATGGGAATGTACGGGACGACCACCGCCGGCGACATCGGATTTGCGCTGATGCACTCCTTCCCGCATCGTTTCTGGAACCTCACTGGCTCACGAAAGACGAAAGTCGTCGTTCAGTCGGATGATTCGGTGCATCTGATGGCGAGTGTTTGGGACACCGAGACGGAGACGATCCTCCCGATCGACGTCTCTGTCGAAATCAGTAACAGCGACGGTCGAGTGTCCTCGACCAACCTCTGGCCGATGATCTCGCCGAATATGGGATTCCACTACGGCGACAATATCGCGCTTCCGGGGGAAGGACAGTACGATGTGACGCTCCAGGTCGGCCCGTTGCAGACCGCTCGTACGAGTCCATTCGACGGGCGATTTACAGAGGGGCAGTCTGCCACGATGCAGTTCACGTTCGATACGGATGAGACGTACAATTTGGAGATTCGCCGGTTAGGCGAAAAAGCGGGCACTCGTGGGACAGTCGATCTGATGGATATGGAAATGATCCCTGAACCGGTCGTACCGACAAAATCCGAGCTTCCTGGTCGACTTCTCCACGAAGGGCAATCCGGTGATGCGACGATACTCGTTGCTCTCGTTGACGGTGACCATCGGTTTAGTGATAGTGACGGTCCCTTCCTGATCGTCTCTCCTCGAACACCGTACAATCGCGTGATGCTCCCGAGGATGGCTCTTTCAGCAACACTCAATCGAGGGGGGGACGCAATCGCACAAGGGACACTCCAAGCGTCCCTCGATCCCGACCTCGGGAGTTTCTATGGGATGGGTCTCGATGAACTCGAGACGGGCGATACGGTCAGACTCACCGTCGAGACACCACCCCAACTGGCGCGGCACGATGGCTACGAAACCGCGTTCCTCGATATGGACCCGATAGAGTTCACTGTCGAGTGAAGTTCCGAAGGATGGTTTCTGTCAGCCAGTGTGCGACCAGCTGTACCCTCGAACCCACCAGAATCAGGGTAGATAAGGAGGCGTCGCTCCTGGGAGTGAGAGAATCCAGAGGCTAATGACGGTGTAACCGATCATCACAACAATGAACGGGTACTGGCTCCGGATCGCGACGAGACGACTCGAGAAGAGTTCGTAGGCGGTCGCGTGCGCTGCCCAGATAGCGAGGAGATGCCCAACGAGCACGTAGGCGATACTCAAGCCCTCGAACCATCCAGGTGGAGACAATGTCAGGGGATTCGCTGGAGGCGACAGTGGGGAAACAATCGCCATCCCTAGTGCCGGACTGAGGGATACGGCCAGTCCGGTGTAGTGAGCGAGGTGATATCCCGCTGCGATAGCCAATAGCGAGGGTGCAAACCGAAAGGCGATGCGTTTCGCTGAGATGTATGTCCCAGTCCGTCGCCGAGAGAGCACGCCCGCATACCAGTACGCGCCGAAGAACACGACGTAGCCACTGAGTAAAAGGAGCGTGTAGATGAGGATCGCACGAATTTGTACGGCTCCCACTCCGATATTGGAGAGACTGACGAGCGTCTCGATAGTTGCTACGCCCGTCTGCGTCGTGATGAAACCGCTGTACGTGAGCTCCCAGATCAGCGCAATGACGAACGCGACATCGGACGTGTCCGTGATTACGTCTGCGTCAGTCAGGTCGCTCCCGGGCAGTTTCACAGTGAGCTTCCCATCCCGACGTTTTACAGGGGCGACAGCCCCGAAGAATCGGAACAAAACTGATAACGGATCCCCGTTCTCGAACCACGCGTTGGGACCGACGAGTACCGCGCCTGCGATTGTGACGACACTGTAGCCGAGGATCACAATCGAAAGAACTGACGGGATCGTGCTGACTGGGAAAATTACCTCAACCCACACGAGAAGCAACAGGCCACCAACCGCTGGCCATCGGGCTAATTCTTCTGGATACGTCCGGAATCCAGTTGGGAGTAGCGAAACGATCCCACGCCAGGGGTTCAACACCGGCCAGAGATTGCCTCCGAGATACGTGAGCATCGGCAATCCTGCCCGAACGACGACGAACGTGACGAGGATGGTGAAGCTTGCAGTGGGGAGCTGCGGCCCGGTCTGCCCGAGGTACACTGCCAGTCCGAGGACGACGACTCCGAGACCGCGTCCAACCCATACGAACGGCGTTCGCCAGTTATCGACTGTCGGCCCGGAGAGCGACCAGTTGTGGAGATAACGGATAAACGCCCGATCAGTGACGAAACTCGCAAGCAGGGCGGAGGCTCCTATCGTGGCACCACCGGTGGCAAGATACAGCCACCGGGGAATCGCCAGGGTATCCCGGGGCTGTTTCGAGAGGGTCATTCCGTTCCCGGCAACGACTGTTTCGGTAAACAGCGTCAGTATCGCCACCCAGGTTACAAACTGAACGAGGAGTCTGAGCTTCGTATTCGATACGACCCGATTACGGAGCCTCGACCGCAGACATAGGTCTGTGTGTCTCCCTTCGCTTGCTCCGGTGTTCATCTCTGAGTCAGGCGAAGATGGCATACATGAATAGAAGGCCGAAGTACAGGAGTACTAGGGCTCCGAGCGCTTTCAGACGCAGTGTGCGTAACTCGTCCGTTTCGTTCGAGCGGGCCTCGTGGAAGGCCTCCACTTCGCTGTCGTCCAGTTGCTGAGGATGTTCCAGACCTTTGTGGAGAACGAGACGGTCTGTCGTCGGAAATGGATGGTCGCAGTAGTCACACTTGCCTGCGGGTGAGTCGTTCCGTGGAATGGTCGTTGCTGTGTGTGACATTAGATCAGTACGTTGTCGTGGGGTACGATGTTCAGTATTGAAACCGTTCTGGTTCGGCGTTCGAACCGCTCCCGTCTGAAGTCGGCCGATACGTATTCGGATGCGTCGATGATGATCGTTCGAATGTTGGTACCCCTCGTACGACGCCTACACTTTCGATTGATCCATGCGGGAGAGAAGCACTACGAGACCGAAAAATACGGACAGAGCGACAGTAGCAACGGTCATTCCGTAGAGTGCCATACTCGACGAAGTCGGATGGAGACGGACGATATTCAAAAGCGTGACGTGTTGCATCTCCGGACTCCCCCCGATAATGAGGCCGAGACCGCCTCCGACGAGGATGCCAATGAATAGAACGCCTCCGAATATCCGTTTTCCACTCCGGGTACGAACCGTATCGTCCATGTGCCGGTGTAGTCTGGAGAGCGTATAAGCGCACGGATGAAATATGATTAATAATCGAAAGAGGATATAATAACAACTGTTGCTAAAATGCACCGAATAATTAGCGCATATTTTATTATTGAATGAGTTGGACTGCCGATGATGGTAGATGAGTCCAACGCCACTTCGGCTACTAAAACGAGTCCATGGCCAATGCTGGTCGCCGTCGGGTTCGCCCTCTCTGAAGTAGGGATTTTCCTCGGGCTTCGACCCGTATCTGTGGCAGGATTGTTGCTTTTCGTCGGAGCCGTCGCCGGCGTTCTCGCCGACTCCGGATACGTGACGCGAACATCGGTCTCGGTCGGGATACAAGGACTCGTCCTCATAGTCCTTGGAGCCGCGTTGATCGTAGAAGAACAGACCGGAACGACGGTTCGAGGAGAATCGGTCGTTCTCGCCGGAGCCCTCAGTCTCGTCGGGACTCTCCTGTGGGCCGGAATCGCCCGCTGGCGCCGTCGAACCGAATCAATAACTGAACCATCCGAAACGACCTCCGATTGAATACACCGTATTATGAAATTCGACACGACTACGACCGGAATAGCGTTCGTGTTGCTACTCGTCCTCCTCATTGGGGGGACGGCTATGAGCCCAATGAGTACCAGTACGGTGATGATGGTGAGCGTCGGCCTCGTCGTGTTTGGAGTGTTTACGCTCTTTCTCGGGATCAAACACGGTGAGTATCGAGCAAATCGTTCTTAGGTCCGCGTTTGAGATGAGACAAACGCCGAGTTAATAATTCGAGCAGAGATAGTTATTATACATTGGTGTATATCGGCCAGTTTGTAACAGCTGATTTAATAAACTTGTAGGTGATAGTGGCGAGTAATGACCTCATCCGACGACGATTCCCACGACGGAAGTGGTGAACCAACGTATCACACCCACGAGCACGAAGAGGGATCTCACGAGCACGATCACACACATGACCACGACGGTCACGGGCACGCCCAACACGCAGACCGGGGCGTCGACGACGGGTCTCCACCCCTAGATCGGGAGGACGTGGCACAGTTTTCGGTCCCGGAGATGGATTGCCCATCCTGTGCAGGGAAGGTCGAGAACAGCGTCGAAAAGCTGGACGGAATCCGTCGTGTCGACCCACGAGTGACGACAGGGACGTTGACCGTCTCGTACGATGGCGAGCAAACGAGTGCTACCGCGATAGCTGAGCGGGTTGAAAAGGCCGGGTACACCGTGGAGGATACCGGTGAGGTGACCTCGAAATTCACGGTTCCAGAAATGGATTGCCCCTCGTGTGCGGGCAAAATCGAAAATGCACTCGACAGGGTCGAGGGAATTACGACATACGAAACTCAGCCGACGACTGGAACGGTCGTCGTCACGTACGATTCTTCGAGGGCAGGAGAGACCGACATCGTCAGCGCCATCGAACGTGCCGGGTACGAGGTTACAGACACGACGGGCGACGACTCGGTACCACAGGGAACGACCGAGGAACGTGAGAGTATCTGGACGAGCCCGCGAGCACTCAAGACGTGGATCAGCGGTGGGTTCGTCGCCATAGGATTGCTCTTCGAGTTCTTCCTGACCGGGCAGAATATAGGGGTTGCACGCATTCTCGGTACGGAGCTACTCGTTGCCGACGTACTGTTCCTCGTCGCCGTCGCCTCCGGTGGTCAGGAGATCCTACGCAACGGCTACTACTCGGCCCGGAATTTGAACCTCGATATCGACTTCCTGATGTCGGTGGCTATCCTCGGGGCGCTCGTCGCGAGCCTCGCCTTCGGAGAGGCGCTCTACTTCGAGGCCGCCACCCTCGCGTTCCTGTTCAGCATCGCCGAACTGTTGGAGCGGTACTCGATGGATCGCGCCCGCAACTCGCTCCGGGAACTGATGGATCTCTCGCCGGACGAGGCAGTCGTCAAGCGAGACGGGCAGACGGAGATGGTGCCCGTCGACGAGGTTGCGGTCGGCGACGTGGTCGTCGTCAAGCCGGGGGAGAAGATTCCGATGGACGGGACCGTCGTCGACGGCGAAAGTGCCGTCAATCAGGCACCTATCACGGGCGAGAGCGTGCCCGTCGACAAGACGACCGGCGACGAGGTGTACGCGGGCACGATCAACGAAGAGGGGTATCTCGAAGTGGAGGTTACCTCCGAGGCCGGTGATAACACGCTCTCCCGCATCGTGGAGATGGTCGAGGACGCCCAATCGAACAAGACCGAACGCGAGCAGTTCGTCGAGCGCTTCTCGGCGTACTACACGCCGGTCGTCGTCGCCTTCGCCATCCTGACGACGGTGACAAGCCCGTACGTTCTCGGGACGACCTGGCCCACGGCCGTCGTCTACGGACTGACGTTGCTGGTGCTCGCCTGCCCGTGTGCGTTCGTCATTTCGACGCCCGTCTCCGTGGTGTCGGGGATCACCAGCGCCGCGAAGAACGGGGTTCTGATCAAGGGCGGCAATCATCTCGAAGCGATGGGGGCCGTCGACGTCGTCGCCTTCGACAAGACGGGGACACTCACGAAAGGTGAACTCACCGTCACCGACGTCGTTCCGCTGAACGGGAACTCCGAGGAGGACGTCCTCCGGTGTGCCCGCGGGCTCGAACAGCGGAGTGAACACCCCATCGGTGAGGCAATCGTCGCCGAAGCGGGCAGGGCTGGCGTCGCCGAGCGCGAGATCGACGATTTCGAGAGCATCACCGGAAAGGGCGTGCGTGCTGACCTCGACGGGACGCCCCACTTCGCTGGCAAACCGGGACTGTTCGAGGAGTTGGATTTCGATCTATCGCACGTTCACGCGACGACTGACGGCGGCGTCGTGACACAGACAGCCCGGCAGATGTGTGACCGGAACAACTGTCTGGACCTTCTCGAAGAGACCGTCCCCGAACTCCAGGCAGAAGGGAAGACCGTCGTCCTCGTTGGAACCGAAGACGAACTCGAAGGTATCATCGCGGTCGCCGACGAGATCCGTCCGGAAGCGGAGCGAACAGTAGCACGACTCAAGCAACTCGGCATCTCCCGAACGGTGATGCTGACGGGTGACAACGAGCGGACGGCCCGCGCAATCGCCGAGCAGGTCGGCGTCGACGAGTACCAAGCCGAGTTGCTCCCCGAAGAGAAGGTTGACGCAATCGAGAGTCTCGTCGGCGAACACGAGGGCGTCGCGATGGTCGGTGACGGCATCAACGATGCACCGGCGCTCGCCACCGCCACAGTCGGCGTGGCGATGGGTGCGGCGGGAACTGATACCGCCTTGGAAACCGCCGACATCGCGTTGATGGGTGACGATCTTTCGAAGTTGCCCTACCTCTACGAACTCGCGAACGACGCGAACGGTGTGATCCGACAGAACATCTGGTCGAGTCTCGCCGTCAAAGCCGGGCTGGCAGTCGCAGTCCCGTTCGGATACGTCCCCATCTGGCTCGCCGTCCTCGCCGGCGACGCCGGGATGACGACGGCCGTGACCGGGAACGCAATGCGACTCTCTCGGATCACTCCCGAACGGAACGGGGACCAAGAGGAGATGGTGGAAAAGTATGAGTGAACAAACGGAGATGGGGGACGACCGGAGCACCGAAACCGACTCCAAGCGGTACCCATTTGGACTCTCGTCCCAGCAACTGTTCGTACTGGTCGCCCTCGTGGGGATCATCGGCCCCGGACTCGGAGTCTATATCTTCGAACAAGCGAACCTCCCCCTCGTCGCTGACCTCGTCTGGATCGTTGGCTATGGAACGGCGGTTCTCGTCGTCTGGTTCATCTGGCTTCGTCCGCTCGATCTTGTCGGGTCCAGAGACCAGGACGTATTTACAGCCGACGACACGGAGTCGTCTCCGAACGAGGATGACAACCGCACTGGTGATCAATCGGGCAGCACTGAATCGACGAACAGCGGCAGTACGTCGGAAAATCCGGAGGATCAGTAGCGTCAGATTCAGACCGAGGAGATGCGACCGCAACTAATGGGGGTATCGTCACTGTCCCGAGATTCTCGCCGAACCGTCCCGACGAGAGTCGCCGATGACGTCCGATACTCCCTATGAGTCGAAATAATTGCAACCATCGACTACAGTCCTCCTGATGGCCCACCACGACCACACTTCGGAGAACGAGGCAGAAACCGGCAGTAGTACCCGTCGTCTCGCGTTCGTCGCCATCGTCAATCTCTGTGGATTTCTCGTCGAGTTGGCTGGCGGGCTGTTGTTCGGCTCGGTCGCACTCATCAGTGACGCGCTTCACATGCTATTCGATATGCTCGCGTACGCCATGGCATTCGGGGCGAGCTACACCGCAGAGCGGTTCGAAGGCGGCGATGAGTGGTCGTACGGCCTCCACAGATTGGAGCCAGTGGCTGCGTTTCTCAACGGGGTGCTACTCGTACCGATGGTTGGGTATATTCTGTGGGAGTCCTATCAGCGGTTCGTGGACCCGGTTGCAATCGACCCGGAGATGACACTCCTAATTGCTGTCGGGGGGCTACTCGTCAATCTCGGGTCCGTCTACATCGTCCAGGGCGGCGAGATGAGCCTCAACGAGCGGGGGGCGTTCTATCATCTCCTCGGTGACGCCGGTGGCTCAGTGGCCGTGATTCTCTCGACAGTGGCTATCGCTGTGTTCGATCTCCCGATCGCAGATCCGGTTGCTGCGGTACTGATCGGCGTCTCTATTCTTGTTTCAGCAGGACAAGTGCTCAAGGGCAGTACTGCGATCCTCCTACAGCGAAGCCCGATATCACCCGAACGGATCAGATCGGAGTTAGCAACGATCGACGGCGTCGAACATATCGATGACCTCCACGTCTGGCAGGTGTGTAGCCAGTTGACTGTCGCAACCGTGCGGCTTCGGACCAACGCGACCACACCGGATCAGCTACGGTCGACTCGATCCCAAGTACACGATACACTCGCAACCGAGGGCGTCGATCACGCCACCGTGGAACTCCTCGACGAGGCGGAGAACGCTCCCGACCTGAGGGATCGCGTGAGTCATGGCCATTAGCCCGATATCTACCCGCTACAGAAGTCATGTCAGACTCCGGTATGGCACCATATTTCGGTTGAATTATACTGCTTGAAGCGGATTCGGAGAATATGAATAAAGCACTTGGTAACAGCATGGCCGCAGTAGTGTTGATCCTCCTACTCGTCGTGACAGTGTCGTACGTCCTGAACCCGGAGCCGGCAGAATCCCCGATGGTTAGCATACTCATTAACGGCTCTATCGGACTCATGACTCTCCTTGCCGTCATCCTCGCCGGAATGGTGCTGAAGGATGACGGTTCCAGCACCTACTGATTGGGATTATCGGACATCATCTGCGATTCTCGCCGGGACGGTCCGGCGAGCATCCCCAGACAGTTACGACGATTCTGCTGTGAGTGCAATCATAACAGCCTATTCGCGAATCCGCAGTACGGCCCCACCGAACAGCAGCGCGACTGAAAGAACCGTCAGCCCGAGTTGTGGTTCACGGAACCAGAAAGGGGTAGACGGGACGAGCGCTCGAAGCCCGACTAGCATGAGCGAGAGAACCGGCACGTCGCCAGCGGGACCGGAACCCGCCGATGCGTCTGCCGTGTATCGGGGCGCACCGACTGATTCGCCGGCCGGAAGTCGATCCGCTTCGTAGGGGATCCGCTTTGTCTGGACACTCCAGACGACCGTGCCCGATTCGTTCACTTCGACGAGACGCTGGTTCAGTGTATCCGTAATCAACGTGTTCCCGTTCGGCAGGCGGTCGGCGTCACGAGGCCAGCTGAACGCGACACCCTCCGCTCGTTCCAGCGTCCACGCCGGCTCCCAGTTTCCATCGTCGGTTCGGTGCAGTTCGACGACTCGGTCGTTGTCGCTGTCGGCGACGAGGACGGCGCCGTTCCCGAGCCACTGTGGGTTGTGCTGGTGATTGAGTACGTCGGGATCACCGCATCGAACCTCTCCATCGTTATCGTAGTCAGCTAACTGTCCGGATTTCTGGCAGTTGGCGTCGTTCGAGTCGGTCGTGTCCTCGTTGATAACCCTGACGACGCCTTCACCGCGTTCGATGACTAGAAGTTGGTTGGCATTACGTACCGAAACGAGATACCGGTTTTCGTCGATGACGTCGACGTCGTTGATATGGAGCCAATCGGTCGTCGTCGGATCGGCAGGTGCTCCGTAGAACGAACTCGCGTTCCACTGCCACGTAACCTCGCCGTCACGGACGGTGAAAATTCGCTCGTTCTCCATATCCGTCAGGAGATACTCCCCCGACTGGAGCGGTTCGACATCGTGGACTTCGCTGTTCTTGCTCGTTCTCACCGGAAAGCTGTACTCCGAAACGACCGTCGGCTCCGGTTGCGGATCGATGACCCGAAATCCCGTTCGGGTACAGGGTGATTTGTACGGTCCGCACGACGAATATCCACTGTGCATGAACCCCGCCAGAACAGTCCCATTCTCCGTTTTCGTCACATCGAAGTAGCTATCGGCACTGCCCTCGCGCCACGTGGTGTTCGTGCCGTTGAGGAGATAGACGCTTCCATACTCGTGCCACCCCGGACCACCCCCCTGGGAGCCGACGAGAGTGCGTGGCTGCTCGTCGGCCGTGGTCGTCTGTCCGATCGACGGGGCGACGGTGGCACTCACTGTGAGCGTTCCCACGAAGAGGATAATTCCGCCGATAACCAAGAGTGTGCTCAGAGAGGTAGCGGCCAACTTCGTTCGAATGTCAGAGATATCGGGGGACGCAACCATTAGTGCAGTTTGCCAGTTAAGTCTGGATATGCGTTTCCATTTTCGGAGGCTTGAGCGTAGACGGAGGGATTATCTCTGGACATACGTATGATCGACCTCGTCACTGGATACGTTCTCAAGACCAGTTATGCGCCAACTGCCCTTCGACGAGTCGAGTGAAAAGACGCCAGATTCGAACGACTGGGATGCGATCTGCTGATATGGGACCGACTCGGACTTCGTCGACAGTTCTAAATTGACAAAATCAACAGTTATCTCTTCGAGTAGGGTGTATCTATCCGTCACTTCGACGTAAAAGAGTACGTACTCTTCGGCGGGTTCAATTCGATACTGCTGGCCGGTACCAGTGGGGGCAGAGACAAATACCTCTGCCCCTGTTTCGCCTCGACGATCCCAGTCGCAGATTCCATCGAGAATATCTCGATAAGCGTCATTAACTGCGGTGTATGAGCGCCGCCAGATGACCAAACCGAGCAGTAAGCCAAGAACTGGAAAAGAGACCACGATCAGTGAGTACCAACCGATCGACCACGCGAGCGGAAGGAGGAGTACGCCGGCTAAGATACAACCAGCAACAAAATATCGAACCAGAATGTCCGTCGGATGCCATGCCTGTTGCCACTGCCCGCGTGAAATATCGGTCTCCTCCGGAATGGTAATCGAGTGCATTAGTTGCGGTCTCTTTCGTGAGGAATACGAACCATCTCTGAGGTTATATTCGAGGTACGCTCATCGTTGCATATAGAGCGAATACATAATGACTGCCAAGCCGACAGCGACGAAGACGCTATTGACGAGCACGCCGATTTCGAGCGAAACGGAGAAGAATTGATTAGCGACACCTGTGAGAAGCGCACCGACTGTAATCACGCCGAATCCGATTCCGAGAACCCCAATAGAGGGCTCATCTGATCGCCGATACGCCTTGAAGGCGATGTACGTTATCCCACCACCCAAGAAGAGAATGATCGCCTTGGTTGCGGCGATAGCCGTGATGATCCCGTTCATAGTTCGTCACCCATCTTGGACCAGATGTCCGTGAGCCGTTGGTCTGCGGTCCGGTCGGGTCGTTCGACGGTGACCGAAAACGTATCGTCTTCCTCCACCGAGATCAGTACATCTTCGAAGTCACGCACGTACTTCGTGATACGCCCTCCCCCGGAACCGATCGTATCGTGTTCACGAACGAGCGACGCCGAGCTAAGAAGATTCAACTTCCGATACAACGTTGATTTCGAGATGTCACAGCCATCGATGAGTTCATTTGCAGTCATTGGTTCGGCCGTGTTGCTGAGAATGGCCCGGCAGTCGGGATCATCCAACGCATCAAGGACATCCTGAACCGATTGCGTGTCCCCCGATATCGCTGAATCGTCCCCCATTAGTTGTTCATATATGCACGTCGGGATAGGGTGTCTGGTTTCCGTTCGAATAGGCTCGTGACAGCACGGAGCTAAGGCCTGTTGCGATCCTCGGTTCATACCAAATGAGGTGTCGGAAAATGCGTGAGGCAACGACGAGCATAATGGCACTGTTAGCAGGTCGGTGTACCTGATGTCGAGTTTCGTCTTGTCGTCTCATCTCTACGGCGAATGTCGCAACACACGGGGCCGAATAAACGGATTCGCCGCACTCTGACCGGGCATACTGACCGATCACTCACGGTTCCCATACACCTCGAGTAGCTCTTGGTATCGGTTTCGAATAGTCACTTGGCTCACGTTAGCGACATCACTCACTACGTCTTGAGTGAGCTTCTCGTTTGTAAGATGGGTCGCAGCATACAGCGCAGCAGCCGCCAACCCTGCCGGATTCTTTCCACTATGAACTGCGTTACTGGTCGCCACGTCAAGGATCTCTCGAGAGCGTCGTTCCGTTTCGTCGGTTACTTCGAGTGATGACGCAAATTGGGGAAGATATCGTGCCGGATCTTCCGGCTCGATTTCTAATCCGAGCTCACGGGACAGAAACCGATATGCTCGCTGGATCCGAATTTTTTCGACGCGGCTCACGTCCGCGAACTCAGTTAGCGGACGTGGCACGCCGTGCTGTCGAGCAGCCGCATACAACGACGCTGTCGACATTCCCTCGATCGAGCGACCGGGAAGCAGATCGTCTTCCACAGCACGCCGATATAACGCACCGGCGGTTTCCCGGACCGACTCTGGAAGTCCGAGAGCAGACGCCATACGGCTGATCTCACCGAGCGCATGCTTCAGATTCCGTTCGTGGGCATCTTTCGTCCGGAACCGTTCATCCCACGTCCGAAGACGGTGTAACTGAGCGCGTTTGCGATCGGAGACGGCTTGTCCGGAGGCATCCCTGTCCTGCCAGCCAATAGTCGAACTCAGCCCCTTGTCGTGCAGTAGCGGCGTCGTCGGAGCACCGACACGGCTCTTTTCATCGCGTTCCTCCGACGTGAACGCGCGCCATTCGGGGCCGTGGTCGACCCAGTTTTCCTCGAAAACCAACCCACAGCTCTCACAGGTCCGTTCACCCCGATCGCCAGTCTGGGTGATAGAGCCTTGACACTCGGGACACTGGTCTTCCGCAACGGATTCCCGGTCGGCAGTACGTTCATCCGGCGACCGTTCGTGGGTATGTTCTTGGTGTGTCATAGGTTCCCTGAAGTGGACCGGTTTCCAACAAACAGTGGGTCTTTGTGCCAATACCGTGGGATGGCTTCAAAATGAATAGATGGCGGAATCCCACACGATGGGAATCCGACCCGTACCCTTGTCAGCAGGGCTTCAACGGGGGAGACGACTGGAGATCATCCCTATCCGATCAATGAATCAATTACCTCACAGTGGGATCACGGAGTATGGCCGATAGCGAACGCGTCTCAACCCGGCGTTCATCGCCCGATAATGGACTTAGGACGGTGACACGGCGCCGATTGCTCGCGACGAGTGGCATCGTCGCACTTAGTGGCTGTCTCGGGAGTGAACGCAACGAGTCATCAAACAGTGTAGATGGCGCGGTGGCGAACGCCCCGATCCCGAGTGCGCCAGCTTCGTTCACCTATGCGAGAACAGGGACAGCTGATCGACCGACGGTGACCTATTATGGAAACTGGAAATGTCCGTACTGTGCGGAGTTCAGCACGGGGTTCCTCAACGACATCATCAGGGACTACGTTGTGCCCGGTGACATCAGCCTGCGCTTTCGGTCGTTATCGTCCATTGACGGCGAGCCGTTTCTGGGTCCCGATTCCCCCCGTGCGGCGCGAGCCGGGCTCGCAGTCTGGAATGTGGACCCCGAAACCTACTGGCGATACCATGAATACGTCTTCACCAACCAACCACCTGAGAGTGAGACGTGGGCGACCACTGACAAACTCGTCGCATTCGCCGAGGAGGCCGGAGTAACGAAAACTGAACAGATGCGGACGAAGATCCGAGAGCAAGCGTACGTATCAGCGATTCAGGAGACGAGTCGGGCAGCGGTTGACGCCGGGGTCTCTGCAACACCAGCCCTCGTGATCGATGGGCAGACAGTCAATCCGCTGAGCGACGAACAACAGACTCGCACTCTCATCGAACAACTCACAGATGGGTCGTAACCGGAGCCAACTGCTGTTGGGTAGTGTAACTCTCATCGCCGGAATCGCGACAGTTGGCAGTCTCTGGTTCAGCCTCGGTCTCGAATTAGTACCATGTGACCTCTGTTGGTATCAGCGAGTCCTGATGTATCCGCTCGTCATCGTGCTTGGTGTCGCTGCGATTGAATCCCGACCGGCGGTCTGGCGGACTGCGATCCCGTTTTCGGTTTTCGGCGGAGTAATCGCAGCCTATCATTCGGTATTACAGGCAACGTCGACTACCTGTTCACTCAACGGCCCGTGTACCGCCGTCCAGTGGCAAGCACCGGTACTCGGATTCACGATTCCGAATCTCTCATTGCTTGCGTTCGGTCTCATCACGGGGGCGCTCCTCGCCTGTACGAAACGAGTAGAGGGAGACAGCGGATCGACAGACAGTACAACAACCCACGTAGAATGACAGAAAGCTACTGCAGATCACTCGCCGACTCGGTCGCGATACCGGAACTCGATTGTACGGCCAGCACAGATCACCGTTTTGTAAGCGTTACCGACAACAGATGAGACAGTCAACACCCCGGATTCGTTCAGTCGTAACCGCGGTCGGGCTCACCTACGGCTCCATCGTCATTGGAACCGTCGTCGTTCTCGCCGTGACCACACTCCTGACAGCGCTTGGAATGGATGTTGCGTCCCGCCCAGCATGGCGACTCCTGCTGAGTACGGTCCTGTTGCAAGGTGTAACATTCGGAGGGCTCGCCGTTCTCTACGTCAAATTCCGCGATCTCGGCTTCGGCTTCGTCCCATTCACGATTCCCGACAAGCGTGATGTCGCCGTGATCATCGTCGGAATACTCTCCCTCGTGGGCCTGCTCGTGGTTGCGTCGACTATTATTTCATCGCTCGGACTTGAGTCCGCACAGAATCAGGTCGTGACGGTCGGGCAGCAGAACCCTGTGGCATTTTTACTTCTCGTTCCGCTATCATTTCTGTTAGTCGGCCCGGGTGAAGAACTGTTGTTCCGCGGCTTGGTACAGGGTACGCTCCGAGAAACGCTTCATCCGGCCCGTGCGATCGTCCTCGCGAGCGCGCTCTTTGCGTCGATCCATCTCTTCTCACTAACAGGGGACGGAAAGATTGTGTACATCGGGATTGCATTCGTTCTGGCCCTTGTACTGGGCGCAACCTACGAGTACACCGGTAACCTCACCGTCCCTGCCATAATTCACGGGGCGTACAACGCGGTCCAGTTCGCAAGCGCCTACCTGACGGCGACGGGCGGCCTGTGAACCGTCTCGGGGGTCAAGTGGTTCGGGGATCAGAGATTCACGTCATCACCAGAAACCTATGATTTCTGGTTAGCAGTCAGAACGCGGTGCATTCTGACGACATCACGAAAATCGAAGATTTCCGTACGACCCCCGAGGTACTCAGCTTGTTTCCTCTGTAGACATTCAACCGCTCCGTAGTACCGATTTAACGATCGCCGCCAGTATAAGCAGAGAGGTTCGGCTGTTATGACCATCCGACTTTTGCCGAACATATACACGCGCTGTCCCGTGAATTGGGACTTCGCCGCCAGCCTATGTTTAGGGCAGCCAAAACATCGGCTGTATCATGACTACACGTTTCGGCGCCCCTGGGACGGGGCTGTCACGACGAGAATTCCTCGCAGCAACCGGCGTAACCGGTGTTTCGTCACTGGCGGGCTGTTCCGGAGGGAAAACGAATACGGCGGCTGCGAGGACGAATACGCCCACGCAGACGCAGTCTGGCGGGGCTGACCTCCCCTACACCGGTTCGCCAACGGTCGTCGACGTTGACGACCAGGGAGGCAAGGTTACGATGCGAACCCAGCAGGCCCGACACGCGGTCCATCCCCTCGATACGATGGGCGGGCCGGTGGAATTTCCCCGCGTCTGGGCGTTCCAAGCCGACGACAATGCCCCGAGCGTTCCGGGCCCGATACTCCGAACGACGGAGGGCAACGCAATGGAGGTGACACTGGATAACACGGGCGGGAGACGCGCCCATACGATTCATTTCCACGGCGTGCGCAAGACGTGGAAGAACGACGGCGTCCCGACGACGACCGGTATCACGGTTCCACCGGGCGAGAAGCACACCTACGAGATTCCAGCGAATGTCCCGGGGACGCATTTCTACCACTGTCACTTCCAGACCCACCGGCATATCGACATGGGCATGTACGGGATCTACCGAGTAGATCCTGAAGGCTACGAATCGGCGGACCGCGAATACTTCATGACGGTCAAAGACTGGGATTCGCGGGTTCCGCGGAAGTGGGCCGGTGAGGCGGACTTCACCTACAATTCGGCAAGTCGAAACCCGGACGTGTTTACCGTCAATGGGAAGAGCGCTCCCCGGACGCTGCACCCCGAAGAAGGGTCGCCGATCATCGTCGACGAAGGCGACTCAGTTCGTATCCACCTCGTCAACGGTGGGTACATGTCGCACCCGATGCACATCCATAACCACCGCTTCCAGCGCGTCGAAAAGGACGGCGGGACGATTCCGGAGGCTGCCCGACACGACATGGACGTCACGAACGTTGCCCCTGCTGAACGACACACAATCGAATTTACTGCCGATGCGGACCCCGGCATCTACCTGATGCACTGCCATAAGGTCAACCACGTGATGAACGGCACGTTCTATCCCGGCGGGATGCTCACCGGCGTGGTCTATCGGTCCGTCATGGATACGGACATCTTCAACCAGTTCATGGAGTACGCCGGCTACTCCACGTAGAGGCGCTCTACACGACGACCAGGACTGGATCTAACTGAACGATAGGACTTATCCGGCTCTGGTGGACTCCTGTTGGTTCGACACTGCCCGGCTGAAACAGCCGTCGCTAGGACTCCGAATCGGTCATCGAAATCAATCGGAATCGACATATCTGGGAGCTAGCATAGACCGCAACCCGGCGGATTTCGGCTACTGGATCGGCCTGTTACGGACTAGCGCGGAACTCGCCGTGTTTCATCCCGAAGAAGAACGCGATGACCGAGAAGACGATCATCGAGGGCAGAACCATCATAAAGACTGTCGAGGAGGTCATCACGGTCGTGAGCGCAATCGCTGCGACGGCGACAATTACGACGAGAGGAGCCACCGAGCGCACGAAGTCGAATTCCATATGTACTGTTGTGACCGGATAGACAAAACCGTTAACAAAGTAGATTTACTGGAAACCGGCAGTAATCGGGTGCCACATAGATTCCTGTAGGTCCGAAGCAGAGTCAATGTCGGCCATATGGTGTTCAAGCGTTTCCAGAGCGCACAGCTCGCAGTATACGCGGCCGCCTATCCGGAGAACGAGCTGTACGAGACGCTGCCTTGATCAACGATGGTCTGGCTTTCGGGAACGTCTCCGTCCGGCGGCATACTCCCCTCCGCGGGACCGCCGGGTTCGCCGACGACGATCCGGCCGACCATCCCTAGGGTCTTGTGCGGGATACAGAAGTAATCGTACGTCCCTGTGGTCTCGAACGTGTGCTCGTACGTTGCGCCCTGTTCACTCAGCGTTTCGCTATTGAACGTTTCTGCGCTTTCGGGAATCCGATTTACCGAGGCTGAACTCGTTCCCTCTTTGTAGGCGGTTGCCGAGTGGCTCCCGCTCTGGATTTCGAATGTCACAGTTTCCCCAGATTCGATGAACAGGCCGATGGGATCGAAATAATACTCGCTCCCTTCGGTGACCATCATGACGGTATTCGAGTCTCCTGACCCACCAGCTGTCTCCTGCGTTTCAGTCGTGGTCGGCTCACCGCCACCGTCTCCGTTCCCCGAACTACTGCATCCGGCGAGACCAGTTACGCCACCTGTAGCGAGAATTCCAGCCGTCTTGAGAATCTGTCGACGCTCCATACCACAGTATCAAAGACCCCAAGATAAGGGGAAACGGCGGATTCCCACTGAGTAGGACACCGGCCGTATTTGAAGTACTGAGGCCCCGAGTTAGAGATGCTCCGTTGGTGTAGCTCGGCCAATCATCTCGGCATCTCACGCCGAGGACCGAGGTTCAAATCCTCGACGGAGCATTCCCCATTCGTTCCACTGCTCTACTCATAATCCTCACAGATGGCTACCGCACAACAAGGAACCGAGGAACACATTTTAACCCGCTATACCTCCGTAGAGATCGGTACAATCACCAGTCCGTGTCTGATTGTTCTTGCCACCGCAACGGTTGTATACAGCTGGCCACCGGCTGTTCTCGGATGGTTTGTATCCGGCTTACTCGGACTTCTTGTCGCCGTAGCTTCCGGTCGGACGTCAGCAATCAAGCCCAGTCTCATCAAGTGGCCCCGGCCTGAGTCGAGAGGCGATTTAGCGGTGAATGCGATCGCATACAACGGCATCTTGATTATTAGCACCGTCCTCGGGCAAATCGTGTGGACAGCAGCGAATAGTCTCCTACTCGCTGCAGGAGTTGGGGCCGTTCTTCCGGTCTGGTTCCTCAAGCACATACAGTTCCTCGTGTTTCTGGACGGCGAGTGAATTCACCGCGCCGGTCATACTTTCGGAGGAGGAAAATTCCACACCCAGCATAAGCCAACGACAGTCAAATCCAGAATATGAGAGGTGAATCAGTCAGGTAGAAGTGGCTCCCTGTCCAAGACAGAATAATGTCACCAGAAGAGCGTCAACCACGTGGGGACCCCTCCCATGGACAGACCTCTCGAATCGGATCTATTCGGCCACTCTCTGTACTTCTCGCAGCGATTGTTACGCTCACTCAGGTTCCCGTCGCGTCTGCCCACGGTACAACCGGAAGTGGTGGACTCTCGCAAGGACACGGTGTAATTATTGCTTTCGTTGGTGCCGTTATTCTCGGTGGATTCATCCTTCTCAAACGGACAGATCGGATCACGGCAACAACCGCTCTGTACGGCGTGTTCGCCGGTATCGCTATCACTGCACTCGGAGCCGTACTCTTCGAAGGGCTCTCCCCAGATCCGACATATACCGCGAGCTCGATGCCGTTCCCCCGGGCGTGGTATCAGCCACTGGCCCTGCTGAGTGGCTTGGGAATCATGGTCGCGAGCTTCGTCGTTGGGTGGCTCCGCTGGCCATCGCGACCACGGTACACGTTCCTCGGCATCCTCATGGGATTGTGGATTTCGTACCCCTACCTCCTTCCAGGACTGGCAAGCGATACGCATCCACTCGGGTACGCCATCGTCCTCGGCACGCCAATCCTGGTCGGTTATGTCGTCTGGAAGGACGCAGGGAGTGTCATTCGCGCAGTCATGCGTGATCCGGTTGCGCGTCGCTTCGGAATCGGTGTCGGTGTCGTATTAGCTCTCTTTTTCGTCTCGATAACGGGGTACCTCTCGTTGTTCCCCGAGGAGGGCTTCCCTGAGGAAGTGACAGTCGTCGTTCTGCCCGCAATCTATCAGCTAGTATCGTGGCCGACGCTCGAAATCGCGATTCCGCATCTCCCGTTCATACATATCCCGTTCTTCCTGGCCGTGTCACCCGGTCAGGTCATCGTTGTCGGAATGCTAAGCGCACTCATCGGGTTGAACGCCGCTCTCATTGCCCGTCACTGGCGTGTCGAGGAACGAGCCGGCATGACCGAAGGAACCGCCGGGAGTGCTGCAATCGTCGGGACGTGTACCTGTGGGTGCTGTGGGCCACTCGTCGCGAAGATCGCGGTACTTGCTGCCGGACCATCGATTGCCGCCCCCCTCTACTGGGTGTTCGTCGATTCGGCCTCGCCGCTCAGTGCAGTATTCATCGTAGGAAGCTTCGTCCTCTTCACCGGGAGCCTGATCTACTCGGTCCAAGCAGCCCGACAGCCCGATCAATCGGCCGCCATCATCCCCGCCGACTGAGGTGAGGTATCTACCGTGAGAACACAGCACCCGGGGTGGACGAATATCTCAAGATATGAAGAGGAAACGTCGACAGTACGTGTTTTTGGGACTGGCAGCAGTATTAATCGTTGTCGGCACCCTCGCGACCGGCTTTCTCCCGTCGACGCCGTTCTACCAAGCCCTCTCCGGAGGCATCATCGTTGCGGGCTTTGCGGTCGGGTACGTGGGCCTCGGTGCCTCCGAATTTCTCGAATGAAGCCATGGATGCTGTCTTCATTCGGGTGCAGCAGGTATCTGCCACTTCGCGGGATTGGGGCCGCTACTCGTGAAGCAGGTCTCGAAACGAATTCGCCGCGAGGAGACCGCCGGTCGCCACGACCGCTCCCATCGTAAACACCGGATTCAGCAACCCCGTCGCTGCAAGGGGAATCGTGACCCCATTGTAGAGCAGCGCTAGCCCGTTGTTCTGTTTGACACGCCGACGAGCTGCATCTGCGAGGTCGAACGTCGTCCCCACCGCTGCGAGGTCGTCATCGACGATAGAAATATCCGCGGCATCGGACGCGAGTGCCGTTCCACCACCGAGCGAGATTCCCAGGTCTGCGGTCGCAAGAGCCGGTGCATCGTTCGTTCCATCACCAACCATCGTAACCTGTCCCCGGGACTGTAACCGCCGGATCGTCGCGGTCTTGCCTGCCGGCGGGACCCCCGCAAACACGTGATCGACGGCAGGATGGCTGTCGAGAAAGTCAGTGGCAGCCTCGTCATCACCGGTCAGAACGACGATCTCGATATCACGGTCATTCAGCTGCGTGAGTGTGTCATCCCAACCTGCCCGTGGTTCGTCGCCCACGTCGATGATGCCCTCTGCACGACCGTCTCGACCGACGACGACCGGAAGGTGACCGGCCGTTCGTGCCTCTGCGGCACGCGTCTCGATCCGCTCGCTAACCGACCACCCCAGTTCCGCGAAGAGATCGAGATTCCCGACGAGAACGCGCGTGTCCTCGACGACTCCTTCGACGCCGGTCGCGTGGCTCGTGAATTCAGTGATGTCCGCTGCGTACTCGTGGTCACTGCCATCGGCGACCCCCCCATCGGCTTTCGAGCGATCGCCTTCCTGATTCCTTTGTGCAAACGTATTCACGATTGCGTCGGCCGCTGGGTGGGATGCTCGCTGTTCGAGGGCCGCGACGATTGCAAGCAGATCCGACGGTGCATCCGCCTCGAGGACATCCATCTGGCCGGTCGTGAGAGTCCCCGTTTTGTCGAAGACGACGACGTCGACGTCCCGAAGGCGCTCGAAGACGGTCTCGTCGAAGATGACGATGCCCCGCTCTACCGCTTGTTCGATACTGGTTGCCACCGAGAGCGGGGTTGCCAGGCCAAGTGCCCACGGACATCCAACTAAGAGAACCATCAGCGCCGTCAGAACGGCGACGGGAATGCCAGTCCCCACCAGAAGCGACCCCACTCCGGCGAGTACCGCCCCACCGACGACGACCGGGATGATGACCGACGCGAGCCGATCGGCCTGCCGCTGAACGCCGTGATCCCCACTCTGGAGATTCCAGACAGAAGTGATGAGGCGATCGATACTACTGGTTGTCTCATCGCTCACCGTGAGGACAGCAGCACCATTTGTGACGACCGCCCCACCGACGACGTCGTCGCCCGCTCGCTTCGATACCGGGAGCGACTCGCCCGTCACGATCGCTTCATCGACCGTGCACTCACCCTCAGCGAGAATACCATCGACCGGGATGCGTTCGCCCTCACGGACGAGAACCCGCTCCTCGGGTTCCAGATCGTGTACGTCGACCATCGTCGTCGTCCCATCGGCGCCATACCGCCTGGCTTCGGTGACGTGAGAGATAGTGAGATCAGTCAGGCGATCCATCGCTCGCTGCTTGCTCAGTGATTCGTAGAAGATGGCAGCCACCACACTCGCGGCAACCACGATCGTGAGATCGTAGAAAACGTCGATCCGACCGAGAAGAAAGGCGATCGTACTGTACACGTAGGCACTCACGATGGGGAGTGCGACAAGCAGGTCTGTGTTCGGCTGCCGCATCTTCAGACTGACATACGCACCCTGTAACAGCGGCAGGCCGGTGAACACGAGGACGACACCCGTCAGAACGAGAAAGAGCGGCAGGATCAACAGGGTATCTCCACCGCCGATCCCGGACGCACTCGCGTACATATCGAGCGTCCCCTCACCAAAGAACGACGAGAGCTGCGCCGGATAGAGGAGGACCGCATACGGGAGAAGCATGAACGTCCCGAAAATGACGCCAGCAGCGTAACGGAATCCCAGCACCTCGTCAATGCCTCGTTCATTCGGCTCGTCCGACCGGCGCGACTGCCCAATTATAGTCGGTGCGTCATCGCTCCCTCCAGCACGGAGGGTTGCCGAATAGCCGAGTGTACTCAGGGTATCACAGAGAGTCTCCTTCGAGACGCGGTCAGGGTCGTATGTGATACGGATCGTCTCGGTGACGTAGCTTGCTGCCGCATCGACGACGCCTTCACACTCCTTGGCGACCGATTCGAGAAATGCTTCACATGTCGCACAGTGCATCCCGTCGACTTGGAGGAAGACACGTTCCTCAGACCCCGATAGATGTGTGTTTTCCTCGCGGTCGCCCCCTACAGACCCAGGGCTGCGTATGGGGTCGCCTGTCGGAGCCATCCGACTGTGATCTCCATCGCTACCGAGCACTCGATGGACGTTTCGACATCCATCACAGCAGAAGACGATGTCGTCTTCAGCTACGTCTCGATCATCGGGGACGGCCCCTCCACAAAGCGCGCATGTGGAAGATAGCGATTGAGATGAAGACACAATTGATTACCACCATCTGACAGCGGGCCAAGTACAGTTACGGAACCTCATGGGCGACCTCGTCCGAAGGGCCATTATCGGTGATACAAATGCCTCGATATTAAACGCTGTTCGGTTACGAGTATACCAGTAGATACCCTTGGTCCGAATCTCCGTCTTTGAGTACCAGAGAGAACATATGCCACCCTTTTAAAATAGGGAATAGACGGATGTACGATCTAACTGGGTTCAAGCGGGACATCTTGTATGTGATCGCCGGGCTCGAGGAACCACACGGGCTCGCAGTAAAGGCCGAACTCGACGAATACTACGAACAAGAGATCAACCACGGGCGGCTCTATCCAAACCTCGACGACCTCGTCAACAAAGGACTGCTCGAGAAAGGTGAACTCGACAAGCGGACTAACGTGTACACGGTCACGCAACGCGGATTGCGGGAGATCGAGGCGCGACGTGAGTGGGAAAGTCAGTATTTAGAAGACGTGAACGCACCCGCTACGTCGTAGAATCATTATAAAAGCGGGACTGCTTTACCCACTTCCCACGAATACGCATTGAGATGGCTCGGCTCGTCTTCTATCATCATCCACAGGCCGAGAATTTCTCACTCAAATATAGCTCGGCATCGGTAGCAGAGATCCGGTCTCAGCGAGAGCAATCCGACGAGTCGACAAAACTCATCGGGTACCCCTTCGAAACACCGGTCTATGTGCTCTACGAAGGCGATTCAGAGATCGAATCAGCCCAAGATATCGACTTCGATCAGGAATGGCTGAGCGACCGTATTCGTGACCTCCCTCGTCCTGGGCAAGTTGTCGCCTTCCGGTTAGTGGAATTGCTCGAAGCTGCTGTCGATGTTCGAGATGAGGATGAGTTTCGGCTCTACAAGGAGTTCGAACCACAAAAGATCCAGCAGGCACTCGATCACGTGTCCTGGGGAGCCCCACTTCCGACCGTCGCTGGAGAGGTGATGTCGAATTTGATTCTCCGACATTCCCTCCCGAATGCGAATCATCGAACTGGCATCGCTATGCTGCAGTTCTGTATTGAGAGTGTGGACTCGGATTTTGCGATGCCACGAACACACGTCGACGACGATACCTGGCGAGAGTGGGTCGACCCCTACATCGTCGACTCCAAGCGGCTCATCACGGTCCGCCGGAACAACCTCCGTTTCAAGCAACTCGAAGACCTGGATGTCGACCTCGTCGAACGGAAAGATGGGATCCAAATTCGATTAGCCGAATTCGAGCTGGATATGCACTGGCGAGAAGCCCTTTCGAAGTACGCTGGGCAGCATGAATCCCACTGTACGGACTTCGGACAGGCAGTTCTCGAACGAGCAGAACGGGACGATCTACTCGACCGTCAAGGACCAACGAAACAAGAGTTCATCACGTATCTGGAGAACGGGCTCGTCGAACGGGACTTCAGAGAAATGTTCTGATCAGTCGCGAAGCTCAGCGACCGACTGTCCGACCTCGCGAACGTGTTCACTTCGCTCGATGTCGAGTTCCTCGGCGAGGTAGTCAACCGTCTCTTCGAGGCTCATATCGGAAAGAAGTCCGTCAAGCGGTATAAACCTAGTGCTGGCGTAGCTATGTGGCCCATCAGAGGAAGCGTCTGTGTATACCGAACTTCGCACCCCTCGGGAAAACTGTGGAATCGGTGACCGCATAGCGATACTCACCGAAATTACGCAGTGCCGCCAGTTGCTGACCACCAACCGAACGCAATTGAAAGAAGCTCCGAAGCGATCGGGCGCGTTTCAGTCTGCAGGTTGTGCGTCAGTCGCTGGTGTCCCGCCTGGAAGCTCGGGGATGGACAGGTCCACGCGGCGGAGCAGCTGGGCGTTGATTGCGACGATCACCGTACTCAGCGACATCAGGAGCGCACCCACAGCGGGGGAGAGCAGAATCCCGATTGGTGCTAAGACGCCTGCTGCGAGCGGAATCGCGAACACGTTGTAGCCGGCGGCCCAGACGATGTTCTCCTGCATCTTCCGATAGCTCGCCTTACTGAGCTTCACCAGCCGAACGACGTCCATAGGGTTGTTCTGGACGAGGATGACGTCCGCCGACTGGACGGCGACGTCGGTGCCGCTCCCGATCGCGATGCCGACGTCGGCTCGTGTCAGCGCCGGCGCGTCGTTGACGCCGTCGCCGACCATCCCCACGAGCTTGCCCTGGTCCTGGAGCTCCTGGACTTTCATGTCCTTGTCTTCAGGGAGGACTTCCGCGAACACCGTGTCGATGCCCAGTTCGTCGGCGACAGCGTTGGCGACGTCCTTCGAATCGCCGGTCAGCATCGCCACCTCGATCCCCAGATCGTGGAGGGCGTCGACGACGCGGAAACTCTCCTCGCGGATCACGTCGGCCATCGCGAACGCGGCGATCAACTCCCCATCACGGACGAGATACACCACCGTCTGTGCGTTCTCTCCCGCATCGTCAGCGAACCGCTGGAGGTGGCCCGGAACCTCGCTATCGAGCTGTGAGAGCAGATTCGGACCGCCGACGTACACCTCGCTTCCGTCGACGTTTGCGCGAACCCCTCGTCCTTTGATCGCCTCGAAGTCGGTCGCATCAGGGGCGCTGAGATCGCGCTCGTCAGCTGCTTCGCGGATGGCTCGCGCGATCATGTGTTCGGAGTCGCTCTCGACGGCCGCCGCCAGCGCGAGCGCGTCGTCCTCGTCGACGCCCTCGACGGTCGCCATATCCACGACGCCGTGCTCGCCTTCGGTGAGCGTCCCCGTCTTGTCGAAGATGATGGCATCCAGCTTCCGTGCGTCCTCCATCGCGATGCGGTCGCGGACGAGCATCCCATTACGCGCCGCCAGGGAGGTGTTGATCGCGACGACGAGGGGGATGGCAAGCCCGAGGGCGTGTGGGCAGGCGATGACGAGTACCGTGACGACGCGTTCGATGACGGTCGCGTCGAACGAGACCGCGACCGTCCACGCGATTGCGGTCACGACTGCCGCCCCGAGCGCGACGTAGAACAGCCAGCCGGCCGCGCGGTCGGCCAGCACCTGCGTCTTGGACTTGCTCTGCTGGGCTTCCTCTACCAGCCGCATGATGCCCGCGAGCGTCGTCTCCTCGCCCGTCGCACCGACGCGGACGCGGAGACTGCCGTCGCCGTTGATGGTGCCGCCGATGACCTCGTCACCGGGCTCCTTCGAGACCGGTTTCGACTCGCCCGTGATCATCGACTCGTTGACGTCCGAATCTCCCTCCTCGACGACGCCGTCGGCGGGCACGCTCGCGCCCGGCCGGACGAGCACGAGGTCGCCCTCGGAGAGTTCACTGACAGGGACCTCTTCGGTCTCGCCGTCCTCGGTGAGTCGTTCCGCCGTGTCCGGCATCAGTTTCGCCAACTCGTCGACCGCGCTCGAGGCCCGCCGCACCGACCGCATCTCGATCCAGTGCCCCAGCAGCATGATGTCGATGAGCGTGACGAGCTCCCAGAAGAACGCCGACTGCGTGGGGAAGACCACGCTCGCGAGACTGTAGATGAACGCGACCGAGATGGCCATCGAGATGAGCGTCATCATCCCCGGTGCCCGGTCTTTCAGTTCCGGGACCGCCATCTGGAGGAACGGAATCCCACCGTAGGCGAAGACAATGACCGCGAAGATGGGGTTGATCCACTCGCTCCCCGGGAACGTGGGGACGGAGAACCCGAGCCACTCTTGGAGCATTTCGCTGTACAGGAGGACGGGAATCGACAGGAGTGTCGAAACGAAGAAGCGCCGCCGGAACATTTGCTCGTGGCCTTCGTGCATCCCGCCATGTCCCTCACCGTGTCCCTCGTGGGAACTGTGGCCGTGTCCTTCGCCTTCGTGGCCGGCGTGTTCGTGCTGGTGACTGCTGGTGTCCTGCTGGTCTTCTCCTCCCGGGGAATTCTCAGTTGTATCTTTGTGGTCGTCCATAGGTCATATGCTCTTTAGAGGTGAATTCGCTGGCTTCCTGAATCTTCGCCCCCTGAAACCGTACAGCAGGACCATCGTAGGCAAACTCCAAAAGACAACTGTAGGCCGTCGTCTCGAAGCGGTCCGTGCTATCCGCTAATCACTATACTCAGGCGTGAGCGGTGTACCCTGCGCCTTCGACGGCCTCCACAAGGGCCGTGACCTCTGCCTCACCCTCGACACTTGCCTGTTCGCTCTCCCTGTCGACGGTCACGGAAGTCACGCCAGAGACCTCTTCAAGGGCCTCTTCGACCGTCTCCTCACAGTGACCGCACGACATTCCTTCCACGGTGATGGTCGTCGTCATACAGGGATACATACGGTCCCCTCTCTTTAGCGGATTTCCCCTTCGATCATACTGATCTCTTGGGGGTCAAACTTTAGATTCAAAGTGATACCTGCAGCCGAAACGAACCATATTTCAGATTCACCGGCTGTCGATGGCGGGAAGACTCAGGTATCGTTGTGGCGCTCCCGGTACGTCTTCGCTGCTAAAAAGACGTATAATGCGCCGATAGCCCGAACGCCAGAACTGAATCCTTCGTTCCATTCTATCGACTCCGGACGCTCGTACAGGAACGCGGTAGCAAATTTTCGATACAGGTCGGGAAACAAGAGGACTATCCCGCCGAACACGCCGGTAAGATTCATCAGCCACGCATACGCCCGACCGTCGAAGAAGGAGATCACAGCGATCAGAACGCCCTCCGACCGGATTGCTGGACGGACCCACCCGCTCACAGTTCCCTCGCTCGGATTCGCAATCGCGAGTTTCTCGAAGAGTTCGACGATTTCGTCCGGGAACAGCGCTGAGAGAGCGCCGAGGACACCAACGAGTGATCGAATCATACTGTATGGTACGTTCGATACCGATATAATTCTCGCTGTGATCCTACACTATCGAGAACGAGGGAAGTCCGAACAGTAGCAGCTTCGAGCCGGGCACGACATGCAGAAAGGAGTAGCTGTGTGTGTACCTTAGCGGATGGTCACTCTGATTGTTCGAGCTTCTTTCGGCGGGATTCGAACTCTTCGTCCGTGAGATTGCCACGGGCGTACGCCAGACGTAATTCTTCCATCGCGGGATTGTCAGACGTTTGTGTTTCGCTTACCCGTCTGAAGAGGAGATAGCCCCCGCCGAGAAGCGCAACGAGGAAGACGAGTGGAACAAGCATTCCGATAACGGGCCACCAGCCGCCGGTACTACCGTACTGGCCCATCATTCCCCCGTATCCCATCATCCCGCCGAAGCCCATCCCCATCATGAGCAACGGAAGGAGGATGAACGCTCCGAGGATCAGTAGCAGTATCGTCGTTGTGTCCAGTTGATTCGATGAAGCCATCGACGATCAGGCCTCCGACGCGGGGTCGAACTCGTCTCTAACAGCTGCCAGTACACGATCAAATCGCTCGGTGACCTCGGTTGCGATGGAATCAAGCGCGTCGTTATCAGCAATCCCGACCAACTGTTCCGGATCGACCGCACTTACCACGATGTCGCCGTCATCAGTCTCATAGACGATGACGTTACAGGGCAAGAGCGCACCAAGCTCGATTTCCTCGGTTAACCCTTCGTATGCTAGCGGAGGATTACACGCACCGAGGATGCGATACTGACGGAACTCTTCGCCAAGCTTCTCCTTGAGTGTCGCCTGAATGTCGATATCACAGAGGACACCGAATCCCTCGTCCGTGAGTGCAGCGTTCGTTGCCTCAACGACGTCGTCAAATTCGCCAGTAACTGTGGTCTGTATTGTGTATTCCATGGAATATCATACCCCGTCAGCGGGGTTAACGGTTGGGTGCCCAACAGCAGTCGTTGGGGATTGCAGTGTCTCGGCTGGAACAGCAGCCGTTGCGATCATCCGGTACGTTCGAGCTGTTTGCGCCGCCGTTCGAATTCATCGTCCGAGAGCTCACCGCGAGCATATCGCTCCCGGAGAACCGACAACGACTGCTCATCGTCCCCGCCGGATCCTCGGTTGAGGATCGCAAAGACGAGGTAGAGCGGAACAGCGATGAGGAGCCCCATCCAGAGGAGCCCCCAGAGCCCCATCGCTCCGCCGAAGAGGCCCCAGCCGCTTCCGCCCATCATCCCGCCGCCGTAGCCCCCGCCGCTGTGGGCGGCAGCCGTTCCAGTCGCCGCGACCAACAGCGGGATAGCGAGGATCGCGAGGCGACGAGCAGTGCGTCCGAGATGAGTGGTGGGTTTCGTCATGATTGTGAATTGGTGATGAGTTTCGGTATTCGGTCGAAGCGATCGAAACGGTCAGGGCCTATCAGCAGTGGCCCTGCCCGTACATCCCGCCGTTGTAGTCGTCGTTAGCCATGTCCTGGGCCATCTCGTCGACGGTCACACCCATGTGCGATTCCATCCACTCGACGCTACCAGGGCCCATGTGCTCGGTCATTTGCGCCTCCATCCAGGCCGCCCAGTCATCAGCGGTAGCGTTGTCTGTGGGCGCGTCGTCAGCTGTCGTGTCGGTACCGTGTGCGCTGACCACGGGGGCGGCGAACACGAGTCCGACGAGCGCGAGCGCCACAATCAGCCACCGACCGAGTTTGAAGTTGGTCATTGTCTTTCTCCTCGGTTACTCGTAGGACTGCTCAGGGGTTATGACGATGGGCGTGAACTCACGCAGGAGAACGTTCGAGAACGTGTATACAGCGTTTTAATCGTGTTTGAGAAACAAGAGCGTTCATCCGGCTCGAATTCGCCGGGATGGCACTCAACGCCTCGTCTGGAACGGGACTAAGACCACAGGGGCCACAGATTGATTAACCAGAAATCGAGTCTCAACCCACTCATTCCACGTATTCCACAACACGCGCCATCCCCGCATCGAGGTGGTACAGATTGTGACAGTGGAACAACCACCGACCGGGGTTATCCGCATGGAAGTCCAGCGTCACCTGTCCTCGATGTCCCGGGACGATAACCGTATCTTTGATCGCGTTGCCGACCTGGAAGAAGTGGCCGTGAAGGTGCATCGGATGGACGACCGGGCTCTGATTGGTCATCCGAATTCGGACGTGTTCCCCAGGCCGAATCTGAAGCGGGTCGGCATCCGGATAGGCCTGTCCGTCTATCGTCCACGTGTAGGACTGGTTTCTACCACGTGAGAGCGTCAGGTCGAACGTCCGGTCTGGATCTCCACTCACACCGTCGAGTGAAGAGAGTGCTCGCAGGTCACCGTATTGCAATCTGTTACTCGAAGATGATGGAGGCTGTGGAGTGATCGAACCGTCTGTTGATTCGTACTCGACGACGGCTCTGGCCGGTGGTTCGTTCCCGTCGAGCGCGTTCGCCTGAACGAACCATCTCCCCGGGTTCGTCGCTTCCACGACGACATCGTACCGTTCACCAGCACCAAAGACGAACGAGTCGGCCTCGACTGGTTCGACGGGCTGGCCATCGGCGTGGGTCACCGACATCTCGTGTCCAGCGGTTCGCACACCAAAGACTGTCGCGCTGGAGGCATTCACGAACCGAAAGCGAACCCGATCGCCCTCCGTTACGTCGAACGTCGGGGGATTCTCGGGCAGTTGACCGTTGATCAAAAGCCCCTCATATGGCGGTCGAACGTCTCCCATCATTCCACCCATTCCACCGCCACCCATCCCACCGTCCGACGGAAGACGTGGTTCTCTAGAGAGGTAATCGTCAAGCACGACGACATACTCGTGGTCGTACGCAACGTGTGGGTCTCGTTCTTCAACGATCAGGGGACCGAGTAATCCACGATCGAGTTGGAGTCCGACGTGGCTGTGGTAAAAATACGTCCCAGCGGGTTCGGCACGGAACTTGTATGTGAATGTATCACCGGAGGCAACCGGCTCTTGCGTCACGTTCGGGACGCCGTCGACTGGATTCGCAACGGGAATCCCGTGCCAGTGAATTGTTGTCTCCTCCTGCAGGTCGTTAGCTAGTTCCACGCTGAGCACGTCACCTTCCTGCACGCGCAACTCTGGGCCTGGATACTGTCCATCGTATAGCCACGTAGTCGTCGACGCATCCGAAGCTGGTCGAATGGTCCCAGATGTCGCAGTGAGGCTGACCGATGTATCTGGGTCAGCCGTGACAGTCGGACGGGGAGTCACCGCACGACCGCCACCATCGTCGGTGCCCGGTAGCGGACTGGCACACCCCGCAAGCGCTCCGAGAGTCGAGATCCCCGATAACTGGAGGATTTTACGGCGAGAAAGTCCCGAGGAGGTCATTGCCTTTGTTTTCGCGGTCAGCGAGTAAAGGCCTCGCGATGAGAGACATTCATACGAACATCCTCGTTCCGAGTTTAGTCGCGGCGATACGGTGAACGGTCACGGATACGCGAGAACACCCCGCTAGTTCGCCTGTTTCTGTTCTAAGTCGTCACTCGGATAGATGCGATACGTTCGCCCTTGGCGCTCGCGGTACAGTAAGCCGCGCTTCTCGAGGGCACTCACTGTCTGACTGACCTTGCTTTTCGAAAAGTTCGAGCGATCCCGGAGTTCGATCTGTGTGATACCGGGCGACGAGAGGATCGGTTCAAGAATTCGGCGTTCATCATCCGGCAAGAGGTCCAATACGCGAGCCTGTGGCTGGGATTCCGGATTGATCTTTCCCTCTGATTGAACGGGCCCATCCTGCGATTCGATACTCTCAGAATCGGTTTGATTCGCCATGCCAGTCTGTGATCGATCGGTTCCCTCTGTGGTAGTGAACTCGTCCCGAACCACGAGATAGCCCCCACCAACGACAGCCGAGACAAGAAGCGTTCCGAGAACGTACAAGAGTGGGTTCGTTCCGTGAACCGCGCCCATCGACGTACCCATCATCGAGCCCATCTGCTCGAAGGCCTGCTGTTGCTGGTACGCTTGCCAGGTGAGCACACCACCGACTATGAGGACGGCAGCGACCAACGCACCGGCTACGGTATCGGCTCGCCGTCGATTCATCTTCTCCACCTCGATCCTCCGAGACACTTGCTCATACGTGAGAGTTCGTGAGACATTGCTGTACCAGTTTTGATTGGCCAACGCAATCACGGGGCTGGCGGCCCCACAAATTCGATATCCCCAATCGATGTTCAATGGTGGTCATGATCCTGAGACGCTCCCGCCTCTGGGTGTTGATGGGCGAATTCATCTGGGTCCTTTTCGAACGTCTCCTTGCAGGTCTGCGAGCAGAAGTAGTACGTCTCGCCGTCGTGCGTCGCCGATGGCTCGCTATCGTCAGTCCGCATCCCACAGACGGGGTCGCGGTACTGGCCGGGCGCACCGAGACCGCGACGATAGACGTACAGCAGGAACCCGGAGAGCGCGAACGCGATGAGGTTGAGATAGAACGTGTAGTTGAGTTTGAAGTACGTCTGCTCGGTCGCCGTCTCGCCGCCCGCCAGATCTGGAACGATTCCCAGCGCGTCGAACAGTAGCTCCATGAGGAAGCCGGTGAACGCCATCGTCACGAAAAAGACGCCGAGGATGTACAACATAATCTTCCAGCCGTAGTACTTCCGGTAGACGTTCAGCACGGGAATCGTGATGAGGTCGGCGTAGACGAACGCGATGATCCCGGCGAAGCTGACGCCACCGCCCCACAGCGCGACAGCGAACGGGACGTTACCCATACTGCCAACGAAACTGAGGACGGCGATGGTGACACCCATAATCGCGTTCTCGGCGGTCACGAGAAGCCCGTCGCCCTGGATGAACAGGGTGTTCCAGACCCACTGGGGGACGAAGACGATGACGAACCCAGAAATAAGGAAGCCAGCGACGATGTCCTTCCAGATCATCGACCACTCCTTGCGGTACTGATTCCCGACTTTGTACCAGCCACCCCACGACAGCAACTCGTCACGCCACCCGCCACGACTCGACGTCTCCTGGCGGTAGGTCTCCATACAGCCCTCCGAGCAGAATTTGAGCGTCTCACCGCCGTCGGTCGTGATCGTGTACTCGTCTTTTCCTTCCATCCCGCAGGTCGGGTCTTCGGTGACGCCCGCCTCACGGTCGCGCTCGTTGAGCGTTTCTCGAACTTCGGCAAAGAGATTCTCGGGGAGCGTGAGGTGGACAATCACCGCCATCACGGCGATGAGGATGAGGCCGCCAAGCAGTTCCGCCAGGAGGAACTCCCAGCCGAGCAGAATCAGAATCATCAGCCCGAGTTCGACGATCAGATTCGTCGACGCGAACATGAACGCGAGAAAGTTCACCGCGTGCGCTCCCTTCTTGAACAGTCCCTTCCCGATGGCGACAGCGCCGAAACTACAGCCACTACTGGCCGCGCCGAACGCGGTCGCCTTGGTGAGCCCGCTCAGATCACCGTCGCCCAGCACCTGTGCCATCCGCTCCTTGGAGACATAGACTTGGACCAGACTCGTGATCGTGAGTCCCATAATGATCGCCCACGCCGCCGTCCAGAGGAAGCCGACACCGATTCGGAGGGCTTCGAAGATGCCCTCGACCATCGTCACCTGCATAGATGTATCATCGTGCGGATCATCTTTTGCAGTTTTCCTTCAGATAGTTCAGGTTAGAACCGCGGTAAGTATGAATTCAAAAGATTAGCGGTGGGTGAAATACGCAGGTCGAAGGCACAAGCGCATTGAATAGTTAGGACGTAGTATTAATTGAGACCCAAACTCACGGAGGGATCACAATATGCCGACAAATTCAGACGACACACGACTTGTCATGCTCCTTCTCGTTATCATCGGCGCCGTATTCATCGTCCCACTGTTCTTCATGGGCTTCGGGATGATGGGGTTCGGCCCAATGATGGGCGGGATGTGGGGCGGTCACATGTGGGGTGACGGGACGATGCCTGGCTGGATGTTCATCGTCGGCATCGTGATGCAGTTACTGTTCCTCGCCGCCCTCGTCGGCGGTGGCTACCTCATCTACCGTGCGATTACGGGAAGTGAGAGTAGCTCAGACCAAGCCCTCGAGGAGCTCCGGCTCGCCTACGCCCGCGGTGATCTGACCGACGAGGAATACGAACAGCGACGCGAAGCACTCGAACGAGATACCTGATTCCCGTCCGGCAAACTTGACCGATGATCGGATTCTCCGACCGCCGTCAACAGTCGACGCGTCCGCAGCTTCCAGCATGGCTTGACCGATACACGACGCTGGGTCTGTACGGACTACTCGTCGGGACTGTCCTCTGTCTGGTAGCGTTCCTCACGAATCCCGTTCCCGACCCCTCGTTCCCGTGGGCGACGCTGCCCGAGTCTCTACGACTACCGATTGCCCAGCCCCGGATCGAGCACTGGCCAGTGACCTACACTATCGGCATCTGGCTGTGGGTTTTCTGCTTCCCCGCGCTCTTCCTCGCCGGATACCGGCGATACGGCGACGGGAATCGTGGGGCAGCGGTATGGCTCGTCGGGTTGCCGACCCTGGCGATGCTGGGCTGGACCACGTACTGCCGGTTCTTCTGGCCGAAACTCCATCCTCCGACCTGGAACGCCCCAGCCTACACGTTCGTTTGCTGGCTGTACTGTTCGACCTACGACGTGCTCTGGAGCAACACGGCATACACAATTGCGCTATTCGGCATCGTCACGACGCTCCTCGTCGTGCGACACCAGGATAGAGACCGATATGCCCTTCTCGGGTTCGGGTTCCTCGCACTTCCGCTCGGATTACCAGCCCTGTACGAAGGATATCGACGGGTGACGCGAACCAGGAGCTGAGGAACTGTGACGGGCGGCTTTACAGCTCTACGGGGGACATCTGTGGGTGATAATGCGGACTGGTAATCGGCATCACTCAGTACAGGCCGAGGAAACGTTATCCGTGAGAGCCTCCTCAGCACGAGTATGTCGACGACCGTCTCAACACCCGAAACAGACGAGACGTGTACGTACTGTGAATCCCGAATCTTCGACCACGACCCCATCTGCGTCCGCGACTGCGATGATGACTGTGGCTCGCCCACGTACTTCTGTAACTACGCCTGTCTCTCTGCATATATCGACGAAAAAAACCTTACTACCGGCGATGCGTGTAAGTGGACTCCCGACGACACCAGTTGTTGCTGATCGGTCCGTTCGAAACCTTCAGCGACCGTTATTCACGGAATCCGAGTAACCGAAGCCCATTCAGTGAAACGAGGACGGTGGACCCCTCGTGGCCGACCACGGCCAGCGGCAGGGGGATGCCTCGAAGCAGAATCGTCCCAACCATCAGGGCGATCGCACCGAAGGCGATTGCGAGATTGACCGTCAGCGTTCGGCGTGTCCGACGACCGAGTCCGAGTACGTAGGGAATCTTCCCGATGTCGTCGCCCATCAGGACGACGTCCGCTGTTTCGAGGGCAACGTCGGTCCCGGCGCCACCCATCGCGATCCCGAGCGTCGCCGTCGCCAGTGCTGGTGCGTCGTTCACGCCGTCACCCACCATCGCCACGTTCTCGTGTCGCTCAACCAGATCCTCGATGGTAGCCACCTTCTCTTCCGGCAGCAGCTCCGCCTGCACCTCGTCGATACCGACTTCGTCAGCGATCTGCTGGGCGACGCGTTCGTTGTCGCCGGTCAGCATGACGATGTGCTCCACGCCGAGCGAGCGGAGTTCCTCGATCATCTCTGCAGCCCCAGGGCGAACCGTGTCGGTGAACGTAAGCCAGCCCAGTACCGTGACGGTGCCGGCGTGCTCGCGGACGACGAGGACGCTCGTCTTCCCCTCCGCCTCCAGGGACTGGAGCCGATCGAGACCAGGTTCGAGCCCCTCGATCGCAGCGTCTTCGAGAACCGTCTTGACATAACTCCGATTCCCGATGTGGATGGTCCCGTCGTCGAGGTCGGCACGGACGCCTTTCCCGGCCGCCGACTGAAACCGCTGTGCGTCGGGAACATCCAGTGCGCGGTCTTCGGCTTCCGAAACGGTCGCACGAGCGAGATGGTGCTCCGAGCGGGACTGGACGGCAGCCGCGAGCGAGAGCAGCTCGTCCGCAGTCAGCGACTCGTCCACGAGGCTGTCCCGGACGAAGACGTCCGTCAGCTGCGTCTCGCCCCGCGTGAGTGTGCCCGTTTTGTCGAACGCGACCGCGTCGATATTCGCGGCCGTCTCGACGTGTTCGCCGCCCTTGAACAGGACACCCTGCCTGCCGCCGGAGGCGATGGCCGACAGCACCGCCGCCGGCGTGGAGATGATGACCGCGCACGGTGAGGCAGCGACCATCAGGGTCATCGCGCGGTAGAACGTACTGGTGAACTCGCTCCCGAGCCCGAGCGGGATTGCAATCGCTGCAATCGTGAGCCCGAACACGCCGAGGACATACGGCTGTTCGAGGCGGTCGATGAGTCGTTGTGTCGGCGCCTTCTCGCTCTGGGCCTCTTCGACCATGGTGATGAGGCGGCTGATCGCCGACTCGTGGGCCTGCCGCGTGACCTCGATTTCGAGGCTGCCACTCTCGTTGATCGTCCCGCCGAATACCTCGTCGCCAGGTTCCTTCGGCACGGGAACTGATTCGCCGGTGAGCGACGCCTGGTCGACCGTTCCCTCGCCCGAGGCAACGACGCCGTCAAGCGGGATTTTGTCGCCTGGACGGACGACGAACACGTCGCCGACGACGACCTCGTCGATTGGGACAGTAACCTCCTCACCGTCGCGGAGGACCTGTGCCTCGTCCGGCCGCATCTCGACGAGTGACTTGATCGCCCGGCGTGAACGCCCGATGGCGTAGTGCTGGAGCGTGTTCGATAGCGAAAACAGGAAGAGGAGCATCGCACCCTCGAACGGAGCTCCAATCGACAGTGCTCCAAGAGCGGCGACGATCATCAGGAGGTCGATGTCCACAGCGCGGTGGCGGAGCGTCTCGACCGCGCCTTTGAGCCCGTACCAGCCACCGAAGACGTATGCGACGCCGTACCCGGCCCACATGAGAAGCTGTGGTCCTTCGACCCATCCCGTCACTAGGCCGACCGCCATCCCGAGTAGGGTCAAGCCGACGAACACGGCCTCCTGCCTGAGTTCCGAGCGGGAACTCACGTCATCCGTTGCTGTCTCAGATTCGTCCTGAATCGAGACATTACGGTCGCGGACAGCGTCTCGAATCGTTTCTTCTGAGATGACGCTCCCGTCGTAGGTGATCCGGGCGTCCCCTGTTCGAAACGAGACGTCGACATCGTGGACGCCGGAGAGACGCCCGAGATGTCGTTCAAGTGCCCGTGCTCCCGCGTCGCCACGACCACCTCGTCGTTCAATGTGGATCGTACACGTCGAGAGAGGTGGAGATTCAGTAACAGCCACGTTCTCGGTACCTATGAGTTGGTTTGGTTTCACGTTTGAGGTGGGCCCACGAGCATTCATCCGCTCCTAATCTCGGCATACGAGTCGAGGCTTTCATCCAATGATGGTTACCGGGATCTGTGCTCGTCGAGTGACTGTTTCGGCTACACTTCCGAGGAACGTCCGGTCTAAGCCTGACCGACCGTGGCTACCCATAACGATCTGGTCGATGCCGTTGTCGGCAGCGTAGTCGAGAATCTCACGCGCTGGTTTCCCGACTTCAGTGACAGTATCGAGTACAATATCGTGTTCCGCTGCGAGATCCGTCGCAGTTGTGTGAATCTCGGTCGCCCGCTCTTGGGCGGTATCGTACCAGTCCTCTGCGACTGGCAAGCCACCGGCCTCTACATCGATTACCGAATCGATCGGGTTGATGACGTAAATGGTGGTAATCGTGGCGTTCGGAAAGGTCTCGAGTGCGTATATGAGTGCACGCTCGGCAAGCGGGGAGCCGTCCAAGGCGACGAGAACGTTGTCAGGCATACGATAGAGTTCGAGAGGTGCTGAGAAGAGTGTAGTGCCGAAAACTCGGCACCTGGGAGTACCGTTAATTACCCATCAAATTCTGAGAGCGCCTCTGTTGCAACGTCACCGAGTTCTCCGGCCTCGATGTGCGAATATCGCTCCCGAACCATCTCCTCTGAGTTATCGAGATACCGGGCCGCCACCGTGTACCCGAACGCCCGGACAAGCACCTCACCCATCCCTCGGCGACCGCCGTGCGGAGCGAGGTAATCGTGTTTTGGATGGTCGATGTCGATCTCTGCGGCCTCCGAGAGTCGTTGGAGAATCGACCGTGCGCCGTCCGTCGTGATCGACGGCGGCCGAATGTCCTCATCGAGCGCCAGCAGCAGGTCGCGAGCGTACTCCGCACGCCGCTCAGCAATTGCTTCTGGGGGTTCCCCTCGGTCGGCGAGTTCTTCCCGGACGAGCTCCGCGAGCGTCCGTTGATCGAACGTCGGAAACACCGGCCACCGCTCCGTCGGTGGGTTCATCAGCTGGCGGTAGCTCCGCAGCGGCGAAATCACCGGATTGGGGAGACTGGCGGCGTCCCACTGCTGTTTCTTCCGGTAGACGTCCATACTCCCATCGTCGAGGGAGAGGTCCTCCCAGCGGACGCCGCGCCGGCGCGGGTCGTTCGGATCCCGGAGCAGTTCCCCGACGCGGACAGCTGTGTACGCGAGAACGAACACCAGCGCCCGGTCACGAGCCGCCTTCAGCGCTGCGTAGCGCGCTCGCTGCTTGTCGAGGGGGTCAGTATCCTCTGGGAGTGTCGTGTACGCCTCGACGGCGTCGCGGGCCCGTTCGTCGACGTGGCGGGTGAGGGCGTGGCGCTGTTCGGACGTCCAGGCCTGCTGGTCGCCGGGCTTGCGGCCGTCGTCCTCCGGCAACGGCGCCATCGCACTGGCCCGCTGCGCGTAATGTGCTTCGAGATATCCTTCGTTGACGCACCAGCCACACCACGCAGAGATATAGCGGTAATAGGTTTGTACCGTGTTCTGCTTGAGTCCCCGATCTCCACCGAGATGCCGGGCGTACTCCCGGAACACGCGTTCGTCGAGATCGTCGAAGGTCGGCCCCCGGTCGACGTCGTCGGGGACGATCCCGGTCCAGTCGTCGGCACCGCGGTCGCCGGCGGCCCACTCGGCGAATCGCTCGAGTTCGCGTCCAGCGTTTCGTCGATAGTTCCCGCCGTCGCCACCGCGGCCCTTCCCCTTGTCCTGGAGGTAGCGCTCGAAGCTGTCGTCGAGCGGTGTCGAAAGCGCTCGGTCAGGCATTCACCGGCCCTCCACCGTCCTGCGGGCCCGGTCTCGGTGCCTCTACCCTGGGGGAAGCGCCGTCGTGAGGCGGTTGCAGCATTCGTGCTTCACCGACGGCGGCGGGGTACTTCAAAGTGGTCGTGATTACCGGCGTAATCAGGACCACCGGTGACAGAAGTCTCATAACAATTTTTCCTATGATAGAAGGGTTCTATCCCCCGAAATTCGGATTTGGCCAACGGTATAAATCATATGCCGCTATACCAAAGCCGTGACCGCCGTTCGGACCCGGTTCCGAGAATAATCGCGAGACTGCAAGCAGATGGCTTGCTCACAATCTGCATAATGTACAATGCGCACGAAATCTAAATGATGAGGGAAATCACCCAAATCCAATGTTAGTCGTTCGTAGCTTGCTCGCTCAGCATCTCCACAACTTCCTGAACACGTTCCTCATCGGCTTCGATACCACGCTCCCGGAGGATCTGGAGGGCGACCTCATCACCGTGGTCCGCAATTACCCGGAGACACGCATCTTGAAACTCTCTTCCCTCAAATTCGGGAACATCAAACATAGAGCACGCAGCAGTTACCGATGATCGCATCCGGGTGACGCCATCCCACGTGTCCTCCCGGACATAGAAGCCGTGCATATCGGTCTCATCAAAGGAGAAGGCCGGTCCACCGGTGGATTCGTCCACATCCTCCTCATCCTGCTCAGGAATGGACTCAGTCACCGACTCTGTGTTCTCAGTAGTTATCTCTTCATCCGGTTGCGGTTCATCCTGGGTGTCAGTACGTTCGTCGTCGTCCGATTCAGCTCCGTCCTCCGTTTGTTTGAGCTGTTCAGCGACATCCCCGAAACGGTCGTCCTCATTAGGCATGGCTGTGTTCCTCCACGAGGTCCGCTAAGTGGTCGAAATTAGGGATCTGGTCACAATCTTCGTCGAACTCCGAGACGGGCATTCCTTGTTTGAAAGCACGAGAAATCGCAGTCCGTTCGCGAATCCCTGGCTTCGGGATACTATCGATAGTGCGTCCCGATTCATCGAGAGCATTGAAGATCTCCGGATCCACACGGGCGTACTCAGGGACGAACGAACCGAACTCTCGGTTGAGATTTTCAACGAGAGTCCGATGCTCGTTGTGTTGCCCCATCGTTTCGCGAATCATATTCGGAGTGACTGCGAGGATATCTAACCCGATATTCTCCCGGATTGGGGAGATCTGGCGTTCAATCATCTTATTGAGGCCGTTGATCGAGCCAGCACGCGGGATCAGCGGGATTATAACGCGCTGGACGGCGATGAGGGCGTTATCGGAGAGTTTCCCACGGCCGCCGGCGGCATCAATTATCACGAAGTCGTATCCGTTTTGGATGAGTGGATCGACGACATTCCGCCGAAGCTTCACGTCTGCGAACCGTTCGTCCTTCAGCCTCGTCTCGACGTTCTCGAGTTCGTTACTCGACGGGAGGAGGTGAACGCCGAAGTCCGTCTCGATAAGCAGGTCTTCGGGGTCTTCACCATCGATAAGGGCGTCACCGAGGTTCGCATCGCGGTCGTACGCATCGTCGTACCCAAGCTGGGTCGTCATGTGCCCGTCCTTATCAAGATCCAATAGTACCGTCTCATGGCCACGAGCAGCGAGTCGATCAGCGATGTTGAGCGCGATCGTGGATTTTCCTACACCCCCCTTGAGCAACGAGACAGCTGCTCCAGGAAGTCCTTCAAACTCGTCAGCACTCATGAGTCAGCACCCCCGCAATAGGTGGATTTTGTACATTTTGTAGGCAATACACATTGTGTAGGTTTTGGAAATTGTGCACGTTTCGTTGATAATGTGAGTTTTGCCTTGCTCATACGCGGTTAATGAAGTTCACCCATGTTAATTCTGCGTCAGACAAATTGGGCGCACTATCTACACAATCTACATTTTGTACATTATTCAAATTTTAAGCACAATCCTCATTTTTCTCGATCTCTACTATTTAAACATAATCTACACAATCTACATTATCTAGGTAGAGTCAGATTGGCAAACTCTCATCGGTAAGAGCACACCTCTACTTTTTGTAAGAGAGATCGGTCTAACTGCTACAGGTGCTCATCAAACCAATCTCCAAGACCACCTGAGACATTACGATACGCCCACCTTCCTCCACCACTCTTTGGGATTTGGGTTACGACGATTGAGTCATTCGTGTCGGTGACACCAGTCAGCTCATCGGCGATATCACCCGCGCCTTTGTTTGAAACGTCAACCAACCAGGTGGACTCAAGAGCATCAAATGTCGGACCTAGGGACTCGATCGCCTCGTGGATCTCTTCGTAGTCCTGTCCCGGTTCGTGTAGATCGTAACTGATCTCGTAAACCGTCATGTCTTAAGAACTAAAGCTGCTAACGGCTGCACCTGCAATTCCGACAGCGGCCAGGGTATACTTCGGTGCATCATAGATCCCGTGGGCGATCGCATTGCCGGTCTCTGGGTTGTGGCGGTCTAATTCGATTGTCCATTCATCCTCGTACTTCCGGATCTGGAAGCTATCCGTCTCTCGCTGATCCCGGTACACCGCCTCTGCACCAGCTTCGATCGACCAATACGAACGCTCGAATCCCGGAGGGAGCGTAAGTTCGGCAGTCTTCGGAACGGTGATTTTTACTCCGTACCCTTGCTCGCGTGCTAACCGTTTTGCCTTTGCCCAAGAATAGGCGTAACCGCTGTCCTCAGATGGTGAACTGACCATATCTAATTCTAGCAATGAAGTAACATAAAGGCTGAGTAAGCGGGGTGGAAGTGAAACACATTCCTAGCTATTTTTGGCTCTACATTCCGCACACATTCATCACAATGATCACTACAACCTTCGAGCGCCAAGGAATGCAATATACAGAATCTACATTATTCACATTACCCTAATGGTGTGCGATATCGACATTGTCCAGCCATTCCGATATGAGAAATCGGGGTGGTGAACTGCCTCGGATTCCCGCCAGACCGAGGCACGATGGTCGTTCGACTATCTACACGACGCCAGACAGGAACAGGAGGTGACCAGTGGCACAGTGACGACGACCACCTGAGTAATCGATGGATCAATACTCGTAGTAGTGAAGCTCCACAGCAGCCACGAGACGGATTGCAGAGACGTTCTAATGGTTGCGGAAGAGATCAATCCGATTTAGCAAACCGTGTTTGTTGGTTGGCGATAGGAAGTGCTGAAACCCGGCAAAAGTTCCGATAGGCATTGGGAACAAAACAGACAGAGAATCCTACGACAGCTTACGAATAGGCGTCGTTGAATTCCCGTTCACGGCGCATCAGCTCCTCGACACCGTGCTCGAGAATCCCCCGCCCCATTGCAGTCGGCCGATAGTACGTGTAAAAACCCTGGCTGTCAGCGGTCCGTCGTTGGCGCTTGTCGACGAGCCCGACATCGACCAGTTCGTCGAGATGGTAGTGGAAATTGTGGGATTCGACATCGACCGCGGCCTTGAGATCGGCAGCACTCAGTTCGTCGTTGGCAACGAGCGTGCGGAGGATCCGGAACCGCGTCGGGTGGCCGACCGCCTGTTGCATAGCGAGATACTCCTCGAGCGTCAGCCCGCTATCCTCGGGAAGCGGCGGGTCCGGCTGACGAACCTCCTCTGTTGGCTGGCGATCGGTTTCGGACATTTGGGGGTGCCTCAGATCCTACGTTGGGACGCCACGTACTTAGTCGTTCTCGACTAGAATATTTCTGAAAACACCGATATTTATATACTGCCGTTCCGAATCGACGAGTCGAATGCGGCAACGGATTATCGATAATCTCCCCCGTGCCGCCGGTGATTCAGATGCACTCGCTCCAGTCCGGCGGGAACAGTTGCTCGTCTATCTGATGGGCCCATATCGGACATTCGACGTCGACGCGCTGCTGCCGACGGACGCCGATGTCGAAACCGATGCCCCATCGTTTGCGACGTGGGACGAGAGCAACGGCGAGTACGCCGAAGACGAGGTCTTGCGGCTCCTACAGGAGACGCGGGACTGCCTCCGCGACCGCGGGTTTAATGCCTTTCTCGCAATCGACGTCGGGATTCCGCTCGACGAGATGGATGCCGCCACACAGAGTATCGCCTTTGCGCAAGCGAGTAATGCAACGATCTTCATCGCTCCACAGGTCGGCGACAACCTCGGTGTCGGGATCGAGATCGGGAGCGTCCTTGAGGATATTCTATCAACAGCTGGAATGCAGGGGCCGGCAGCCGATGCAACACCACCTGCGCGTGCGCGACGGATTATGGTCGCAACCGAACCATCGGTTCGAAGTGCGATGCTTGGCGCCGTCCACGCGCGCTGGGACGCCAGTGTTCGGACGTTCACCGACGCCGCGGACTGCTGTCGGCTCTGCGCACAGTTCTGTACCCACATTCAGAACGAGGAACTCTATGGCTCGCTCGACCGTCTGGACTGAGTGGGCTGTCAACTGTGGACTGGTGAGGCCAGGGCCTCGTTGACACTCAACACTAATTTTAGCGTGGACGCTGTTATCGGCGTGTTCCTCCCGTCGTCATCTTCTCCGGCGTCTCGTCCACCTCTTATAGGTCCATCAGGTAGGCGTCCAGCCGCGCGACCTGTAACTGTCGGACCGTCCTTTGTTGACTCGCGTATCAGGCCGAAAGAGGCGGATCCTTGAACATCTGGCACATCACGTCGACAGAACGGGCGCTCCGCATTCGGTCGAACACGTTGACTGGGTCCGCCATCGGCAGCTCCATCACGTACCCGTCCGGTCGCTGCAGGACCAGATTCTCCAGGCCGGGCGTGAAGAAGAGGCGTGAATCGCTCTCCCACGCTTCGCGCTGCTCGACCTTATCGTAGACACGATCGAAGAACTCGACGAACGCCTCCTTGTCGTCGGCCAGGTCCTCGATGAACTCTTTCAGGCGGGTAAAGCTGAACCACAGCCGGGTGTCGCTACGCTCCATGACACCGGCCTCCTCGAGGACCTCACCGTAGGCATCCACGTCGAGTTCCCAGAGATAATCGGCGTTCACCCAGTTCGCTGGCTTCAACTGACCGAACGCGCCGTAGGCGCTGTACATCTCGTACAGGTACTCGTCCTCGGACCCGTACTCGACCTTCGCGACTGGCTCCTCTCGCGTCTCGTCGGTGACGTGCTGGAACGGCGCACCCGTATCCTCGTCGGCCGCCCAAGTCAAATGACGATCGTTCCAGTCCGGGATGAACGCAGCCCCACTAGAAGTGGAAGTGATACCGAACGTCCGATCACCCGGGAGATTGATCTTTACTTTGTCGTTTTTAGCGACGATCTCCAAGCTGAACTTCGTCACGTGCCATGATAGACACCACTTACCTCCGCTTACGGACTGCCGGATTTATATCTTGCTCCGTTCCGGAACCCGGATGTGTGGTGCCGTTTCGTAGATGCTCCGCAGCTCGTTTCCGGACCGGGCCTCGGAGTCCCGGAAGCATCGGCGGGCACGGCCGTTCGAGTGCAGGATCTTGTGGTACTTGTAGAACTCGCAGAGACAGTTCTGGATGTTCGCCAGCGACAGTTCCAGCGGGTCGCCCGCCTCCGTTTCCAGGAAGGGAAAATCCAAATCAAGCCGGTCGAACTCCTCTTGCTGGTGCTGGCGTAGCCACCGCATTACGGCAAGCCGGTCGAATCCGTTGAACTCGGTGACAAGTTGCTTCAATCCCTTCTGCGCGCCCGGTCCCGGTGACGACCAGTCGTCAGGTGAGAACGAGAGTACGCTATCACCGTCGTAGAAATCGACGGGATACAGGAGGTCCACAAGGGTCTGGTAGGAGAGAAAGTTCCCGAACCCAGGTTGCGCCCGGATCAGGTCGTAGGCATCCTCCAGCGAGTCGGCTGCGAGCGCCTGGTCGAAGAAGTTGGAGTCCGCGGTGAGCTCGTCGAAGAGCGCAGCCACGTTCTCGACTTTGTCGGATGACCCCATGTGGTTGTAGCCGCTGACCATGTACGCCCCGGTGAACACTGTCTCGTCCAGCTCGTCGCGCCGATGTTTCAACTGGGCCTCAAACTCGGCCGCGTCGAAGTCGTCGAGCGACTGGAACCCGAGATAGTCGTGCGTCTCCAGCCGGCCGATCAACCGGTACAGCATCACATTAAAGATCTTGTCCTGCCGGGACGCATCGACCTCGAGGATGTGCTGGATGACGTACTGCGTCCCGGGATCGAGCTCGCGATAAACGTTCGTGAAGCGGTATTCTTGGAGAATATCGTCGTCCGTCCACGGCGACTGCTGCCCCTCGACCACCCGACGATACCACACCTGCTGACGTTCGGTGATGAACCGCCAGAACAGGTCAAGCGTATCTTCGTCGAGACTATCCCTGATCTCGTCGGGCTTCGTTAAGGATTGAGACATTACTCGTATGCTGTGAAAACCAGCCGTTGACTCATTGAATCTTACGGGAACCCGTTTTACCGAGCGAACATTCATGCGGAGAAACCTTTAGGCGGCCGGAGGATCGCATCTCTACGTAGTATGAGATATGATTCCGATGCTGCACGCGACTTCATGCCCCCCAACGACCCGTGGGAGGAGCATGACGCATCGGAGGACGCCAAGAGCTATCTGACGCTCTACTACTGCGAGGACGACATCAGCAAGTATCCGGTCCGAGAGGTCACCAAGGTCAACGACAACAAGAGCGATCCGAACCTCGAAACGATGAGTTACGGCCTCTGCTCTACCTGCACCCGGGACATCCGCTCCGGCCTGGTCAAGAACGACCGCCCCTATCTCTTCTTTTGCACCAACTACCACGGCGACCGCCACCTCGCCGGATACTACCACATCGGCTGGCACTCCTTGGGCTGGCCACTGCTCACCAACTACCGGGACGGTAGCATTCAGGATGATTATCGACTGGTGGCCGACGAGATGCACTGGGTCTATCCACCGATCAGTTTCGAGACCGTCGCCGAGGAGACAGGATTCGACGGGATCCAGAGCGGGTTCCGGAAGAAGCTGGTCGGTCCCGACCGGACCGCCGACCTCCTCGCCCTCCTCCACGACCGCGAGGATTATTCTGAGCGGTACATCGAGGAGATCCGCCGGCTGGAACGGATCAACAAGCGGTACCACGAGTACCGGTACCCGACCTGGGAGCGGGAGGACAGTTTCGACTGGGAGTCCGTGGAGAACTACGTCGAGATGGCGACCACGGATGAGGATGACGGCAATAAGGAAATCCTAGAGCAGAAGGTCGACGAGTTCGACGTCGATCTCGATCGTATCACCTCTAGAGGCGTGTCCGACTGGTTCTGCCTGCTCTGCGAGCATGAGTTCGAGAACGAGGCCCCGCTGAAACTGTGCCCTAACTGTGATAATGGAGGCGGGGTTATTCCCGACCGAGCGATCAACGCATGACCGACTCCCCAGACCTCCTTGACCTGCAGAAACGGCAGCAGGAGCACGACGAAGGACATCACCGGGATGTCTACACGCTCCCCTATCCCGACAGGATGAACCATTACGTACTGCACTTCTCAAAATACGTAGGCCGCCTCTCCCGAGACTACGCCGACGAGGAGACGCGGATGGAACAACTCGAAAAGACGCTGGCGGACAGCTTCATCGTCGCCCTCGCGGCGGCGAACACGCTCAACCTGGACCTTCAGGCGCAGCTGGAGGAGATGTTCGGGATCGAAGCCGAGGGCGTCGCAGAATGGGCGGAACAGCTGGATCCAGCTGACGACCCGATGGATTCGGAGGAGGTCCAGGACTGGCTGTTCCAGCGGATGGCCGCGCCTGCCGGCAGCATGTCGAATGCGATGGAATCCCTCGACCACATGGAGCCGATGAACACCCGGGAACTGCTCGAGGAGGAGACCGTCGAGATCGTCTCGGATCTGCTCATCGCCGCGGAGAATCTGGACGTCGACCTCGAAGCACTGCTGGACGACCGGTGGACGAAGATTGAGGAAGAGTCGATTCTGTGACCGTGGAGCCTTACCGATGGTAGATAATTTCGACGAATTCTACGAGTTCTACGAAGGACAGTTCGAGTGGTATGACGACAAGGCGGTTCGTAACAAATGGATGCATCGGTTAATGAAGGGCGCACAGATCGTGCTGGCCGCCATCCTACCTGTCGCCGTGTCACTGTTCCCTGTGACGAGCAGCACGGTCTGGAAGAACACAATCATCATCGCTGCGGTCCTGCTTATCATCTTGGAGGCACTCGAATCCTATCTCAACTATCAGAAGAAGTGGATGAACTACCGAACCACCGCCGAAGGCCTGCGGCGGGAAGAGCAGATGTTCAAGACGCGGACGGATGAGTACGAGGGTGTAGACGACCCTGAGCGGGTGTTCGTCAAGCGGGTGCTGGCGCTCACCAGCCAGGAAAACCGGTATTGGGAGATTACTACGCGAAAGGCACAAGAGGCCTAGTCACGTTTTATCAATAAGCACGGCTTTCCAGGCCGCCATCACCAATGCCGACCCGCCGCGTCTTCATCAGTTACGAAGGAAGCGACCGCATGAAAGCGAAAGGCTTCCGGCTGCTCCGCTGGAACAACAACGTCGATGTCTCCTTCCACGACCGACACCTCCTTGACCCCGTAGACAGCACAAACGACGACTACATCCGTAGCTGCATCCGGGACGAAATGAAAGGTACCTCGGTCACCGTCGTCATGGTCGGCGAGAACACGAAGGACAGCGACTGGGTCGATTACGAGGTTGAGCGCTCGCTCAAGGAAGGCAACGGCCTAGTCGCAATCAAGGTCGATGACGATATCTCCGACGAGGACATCCCTGATAAGTTGAAAGAAAACGGCGCTGAGATCGTCGACTGGGATCCAGACGAGTTCGACGACGCGATTGAACGGGCGGCGAGCCAGCGGAGCAAAGTCGGCGAGTCTACGGTCCGCGGCCGGGCAGGAACCGGCTGTGGCCGTTCCTGACACTCGTTCTCTGCCGTCTTCACTCAGGCGTTCCGGTAGAGAATATCGATATCTTCAGGCCTGTCACGGCGGTCATGGGCGCGATTCGTTCGGCCCCAGACCAGCCCCTCTGCCCAAATCACCAGATCCTCTAGCACCCAGTCGGATGGCAAATCCCCGTCGATCACATGGATGTCGTATTCGAACTCATCATCCGTCTGATCGGAGTACGTCACCTGCACTCGGGCGTCTTCCGAGATGTCGTCGTCCGTGGTTCCGGCCTTGGAGACGACAACGGTGCTCGGGTGAGAGAAGAGAGGGTAACGCTCGGATGTCGGGCCAGTTCGAACCTCCACGCTTCCCGGGTCGGGGTAGTTCGATCCCTGCTGGAGCGGCCTGAGCGGATATCCGCGATCGACCAGTTCTTCCTCAACCTCATGAATAAACTGGGGGACACCATCGGCGTCCCTATTTACCGGTCCGTCAGCTCGTCCCGTACCGACGAGCGTGAACCATGTGTTCGTGCCAAGCGGACGGAGATAATGGAGGTTCTCAGTGGGGCCGTCGTCGACATCCGCACGGATGGTGAGTGCCTGTTCGCTATCAGAGATAGCCGTTGTCACGGATATATCCTCGATTGTTACCATAGTATCTCCAGATGATGGCCGGCCGATACGTGAAGGTACTGCCACAGACTTGGATCGGGACTCAAGCTCAGATAAATGAAGTTATGCCGTGGAAGTCGCGTTTCTGGATAATCCGTTGTAGAGTTCTTTGATTTTGCGACACGCTCCCCTGCCGTCCGCGTCCATCTGCTCGCACAACTCATACGGATTAGTGCCTTCGAGTACCGGTGGTTCGCCGCGCAGTTCGGTCGAACCACCGGTAAAGAGCGACCCTAATCTGTATCAGACAATCCCATCCTCCAGATTAACCAACAGTATACAGATCTGTCGAGCATTCGTTGGTTAACTTTGTCCAGCGACTCGGAGCGGTTCCACGACCATGATTGAGCGCGTCCTGCATCGGTGGAGGAGTGGTTTCGGCCACCCCGAATATCTTGAAATCGGAATGAGTAGTGGTCAGCATGACGCGGGCCGAGAAGGACGAGGAGCGGGAAGAGCGCATCAAGATGCGCATCATCGTTGATACCTACAGCCCAGAAGAGCAGGCGTGGGGATGGTACGCGTATCTGGACGACACGATAGACTTTCCGTTCGAAGCGTGCTGTGTCACCGAGCGAGAGGAGTCACCCCTAGAGGAAGGCGAAACGGTACGCGTGGTTGGAATGTCCCCAACAGATCCGACTCTCAACCAGATGTTCGTGACGATCGAGTGGATGGGCAGAGAACTTGGCGTGCCACTGGAGCAACTGGAGCCGATCGAGGCCAGTAGTAACACGGACCAAGCGATCGCGGACTGGCAGTACTGGCTCGATCGCTGACAACCAAGCCCCTCGATAGAAAATCCTCAACTATCGAAGGACAGAGACGTGCTTCACCAGATCCCGGACAACCCACATATTGAATCCGGTCGGGAACGTCCGAGGTGATACTGAATGCGAATCGAATTCGACGACGGAACGCTCCTGCTCCGTAATGCTCCCGACGATGTTCCCTATGGGGAGTGGGACGACCGCGTCGACGAGTACCGAACCCGAGCATATCGATATCGAGCCCTGCTCGAGTGGGCCGGCGAGTGGACGGACGGAAACGAGCAGGCAACGTTGCAAGAGGGCTTCGCTCACACTCTCGAAGACGCCGCGCGGGCCTACCCCGATCTCGAACTCACGCCAGCGCTCCACATCGAACCGCGTGACTACCAGCAGGCCGCGCTCGACGCCTGGATCGACTACGATCGGCGAGGGAGTGTCGTGCTCCCCACGGGCAGCGGGAAGACGTTCCTCGGGCTGCAGGCCATCGCCGACGCTGGCGTCAGCACGCTCGTCGTGACGCCGACGATCGACCTCATGAATCAGTGGCACGCCACGCTCACCAACGCCTTCGGAGACCAACTCTCGGAGCCGATCGGCGTCCTCGGCGGCGGCAGCCACGACATCACTGCGATCACCGTCACCACCTACGACAGCGCCTACCGCTACGTCAACGAGTACGGCGATCAGTTCGGCCTACTTGTCGTCGACGAGGAACACCACCTGCCAGCTCCGACCTACCGGCAGATCCCCGAGATGATGATCGCGCCGTATCGCCTCGGGCTGACCGCCACGTACGAGCGGCCCGACGGCAAGCACGAACTCCTCGAGGACCTCCTCGGCCCGGTCGTCTACCGGGAGGACGTCGACGAACTCGCCGGTGAATACCTCAGCGAGTACGAAACAATCCACATGTCGGTCGATCTCACGGCCGATGAGCGCGAGCAGTACGACGAAGAGTATCAGATCTATCGGGACTACGTCGACAGCTACGAGTTCGATCTCTGGAAAGAGGAGGGCTACCAGGAGTTCCTCAAGCGCACCTCCTACGATCCACAGGGGCGGCGGGCGCTCATCGCCAAGCATCGCGCCGAGCGGATCGCCCGAACAGCAGAGAAGAAGCTCGACACGCTCGACAATCTCATCAAGCGCCATCACGACGACCGCGCGATCATCTTTACCGCCAACAACGACTTCGCCTACGACATTTCTCGGGAGTTCATCGTCCCCTGCATCACCCACCAGACCAAGACCGACGAACGCACCGAAATCCTCGAGCGATTCCGGACCGGCGAATACTCGATGCTCGTGACCTCGCAGGTTCTCGACGAGGGGATCGATGTCCCGGCGGCAAACGTCGGGATCATCCTCTCGGGGAGCGCCTCAAAACGCCAGTACGCTCAACGACTCGGGCGCATTCTTCGACCGACGGATGACCGCCAGCCAGCGCGGCTTTACGAAATTATCACCGAGGACACGATGGAGACCTACGTTTCGCAACGCCGCCGGGAGGGGGTGAGTGCCAGTGCTGACGGCTGACCTCGCACGCTCGCGCACGACCGACGAGACGGTCACCCCGCTGTTCATCGATCCCGACGAGGAGCGCTACCGACAGACCGCTCGAGAACTCATCCAGCTGTTCGAGAACCACCTTGGCGAGCCGAAAGGCGACCTCGAGGACGCGATTGACGAGCTGACCGTCGCAGATACCGACTACAAGATCGTCCAAGGGCTGGCGAAACTCCTGAAAGACAAGTGTGAGTTCGAGGTCGTGGCCTCCGTCGAACCGCGCGAGATCCGCCGGCGACTCTTCGAGAAAGCCAACGAGCGCTATCCAATCGTCCGCCAGCCGACGCTCGGCGAGGACACACAGAAACTGGAGGTGTACAGCGCGGTCGCCGACGACCTCGGGGTGTCGCTCGAGGAGTGCTATCGCGGGATGTATGCCGATCTCGAAGACAACAAACGGCTCGTCCGAATCGGCACGCGGACGGCCGACCAGTACGCCAGTGATGACGAGACGTCGACGACCAATCTGACCGGCAGCAGCGATGCGGAGTACGAACACACGGATCTCACCGTGGACTGGTTGTTGACCCGCTACAACCTCGCGCTCGCCCAGGCGGTGCTCTACGATGCGACGGAAATGCGGATTCGGGTCTGGGACCACTTTGGGACGGTGTTCAGCTACGTGAAGCTGTTCGGGTTAATGCATCGCATCTATCCGATCGACGCCGATGGCGAGCGTGTCCCGAGTACGGATCAGGCCGCCGGCTATGAGGCAGTACTGGACGGCCCGGCGTCGCTGTTCTCGAAATCACAAAAGTACGGGATTCGCATGGCGAACTTCCTGCCGGCGTTGCCCCTCTGTGACCGCTGGGAGATGGTTGCCGAGATCCTCGTCGACGAGACGACCGGCGCGACGCGACAGTTCGCGCTCGACCACACGGAGGACCTCGATTCACACTACAGTGCCGGCGACCAGTTCGATAGCGATGTCGAGCGGACACTCACCCGGAAGTGGGAGCGAGCGAATACGGATTGGGAGCTGGTGCGGGAAGACGATGTCTTCGATCTGGGTGCCGAGGTGATGATCCCCGACTTCGCAATCGAACATCCCGATGGCAGGCGAGCGATCCTCGAGATCGTCGGCTTCTGGACACCCGAGTATCTGGACGCAAAGCTGGAGAAGATTCGAAAGGTAGAGGCCGACAATTTCGTACTGGCTGTCTCGGAGCAACTGGATTGTGCGAGCGAGGAGTTCGGGAGCGCCGCCGATCGAGTGCTGTGGTTCAAAACTGGAATTCACGTCTACGACGTAGTCGATTTAGCTGAACAATACGCGACAGAGATGCCCCAGAGTGAAGAGCAGGCTTGAAAGATAGTGGGTCCAGTAAGGCTTTTAACTGTTACCGGATTATTGGTAACCACCAGATGTATGAGGTGCTCGACGACACCGCGGCGCAGGTCATCCTCACCATCGAGAGTGGTGACTCCATCCGCCGTGTCGCCCAACACCTCCACACGCCCTACGAGACAGTGAGACAGGCCGTCAATCGGCTGGAAGACGCAGGCTACGTTTCATATGACGACGGCCTCACTGTCGTCGACGAGCGCGTGCGCGACGCAGCTCGCGAGCTCGTCGCTGCCAGCGCCGGCGTCAGTCCACCCACCATCGAGGAGTCCTACGTCATCCCACAATTCGGCGACTGGCCGTTCGCGTTCACGCGGATCGATGGCGTCTACGTGTGGACCCAAGGTGGCTACCAAGTTGGGCGGAATCCGGATGACTATCCGCTGTTCCTGGCCGTCCGTGAGCGGGACGTCGACGCCTGGGAAGCGTTTTTCGAGTCGTTCAGCCTCCCCACCACATTCGAACGGCAGCCCCGAGACGAGTTGGACGGACCGCTACAGATCGTCCTCGAGCCACGCCCCTCACTCGACATCGAGCATGTCGAGGGGTACCCGGTGATCTCGAGAGCAGAGACGATCGAGTATATGCGTGAGAACTACGCCCAGTTCCAGTCGGCGCTCGCGATGCTCGACCGGATGTACGAGGACCTCGACCTCGGCGTCACGTATCGAGAGATCGAACGGGCACAACCATGAGCTTCAACAACCGAAGTGACGCGCTCATCGAACTGCTCGAGGAGCTCACCCAAGAGGGCCACGAGTACGTTCTCGTCGGCGGGTACGCTGTCTCAGCGTTCAATGCTCGCTTCTCCACGGACCTCGATATCGTCGTCGCACCGGACTCCAAAGCTGACTTCGTCGAGTTCCTCGAACAGCGGGGATTCGAGAAAACGGACAGCCATGCCAAGGAGTGGTTCTACGATACAGAGGTGATCGAGTACGAAAAGCGGCTCACGCCGCAACAGCCGATCGGCTTCGACCTCTTGGTGAACGGACTCGGGTGTCGTCAGACCGAGGCACAGTGGTCGTTCAACTACCTGTACGACCACAGCCACCAACAGGAGGTGAGCGGGGGCACAGTGACGACGACGGCTAGAGTCATCGATGGGGCAGTCCTCGTGGCTGCAAAGCTCCACAGCGGCCGAGAAACGGACCTTCGGGACGTCTTGGCAGTGGCTGAAGAGATCGACCTCGACGCTGTCACACCCCACCTGCGGCGAGGGGACGACGATGAGCTCCGGGAGCAACTTGAGCGTGGTCTGGAGATCTTGGAGAGTGACGAACTCAAACACGGATTTCGGAGTGACTTCGGGGCCTCAGCTGTCTCAGAAGAAACGGTCACCGCTCTCCAAGAGTATCTGTCTGCACAGATTGATCACCTGAGCTGAATCGGTCGGGACTCCCCTGACCGGAAGGGAAGATAAGGCCCTTCAGCGGTGCTTGGAGTCAGTCAAAAAATTGGAGGGGCGGTTGTCAGTCGACCGTCGCTAACACACGGACATCCGTAGCTGAGTGTCGTTCCCGTTCAGTACGAGCACCGTGCTCGCGGAGGAACTCATCAATACGGTCGGCAAGGGACTCCGCGTCCGCTCTATCAACGTGGACGATCAGCGTCGGATGTTCCTCGTCGCTGTTCTCAATCACGAGCGAGACATCCTTGAATTCGTCCGGCTGTCTATACGCCTCGAACTCATCGGCGACCTGGTCGGCCAGGTCGTCGAGTACCTCAATCGGTTCCTTTGTCATAGATTGAATATCGGCCTTGGAAGGTTGTGCCATCGCGAACGCGTGAAGAAAACGTGACGTGACTTTCAGAACCACCTCCATTAGACAAACTCGAACGGAGCCTTCTCACACCGATGGTTTACCGAGAAGAAGACCGATCCACAGAAGGGACAATGGGTTAGAGTGCTCGCGGATCGCTATCGACGATGCTCGCAAACGCGACGTTCTCCTGAACTTGTTCGATTTCGACTGTTGGCTCGTCGCCGGGCTGAGCGCCGGGAACGATCACGACGTAGCCACGTTCGACTTTTGCGATACCATCGCCCTGATCGCCGACGGTTTCGATTGTCACGTCGCGCACTTCTCCCTCATCAACAGGAGGACCAGATGAATCATGGCTCGTGCTTTCCTGAGAGGCGGGATGCCGTGGGCTCTGTGGAGATGTTGATTCAGCTTCGGAGGATGAATCAAGAAGAGCGATGCGGTACGTTTCATCAACAGTCAGCGCCCCATGCTTGATCTCACTCGGAGGAATCTCGATCACGGATGTGCCATCCTCCTCCTTAATTTTCGCAGTGAAAAGCGAACACAGGGGGTCTGATATTTCTACCATAACTGGGTTTGATACTGGATACAATTAATCGGTCTCTTTGAGAAGGAGCGAACTGGATCAGCTGTCCCCAGCTGGTTCTTCCCAAGGAATGTCTCGCTTATGGACTACAGCGAGCTTCGAGTCGTCATCATCTTCTATTGCACTGAGACCACGCTGGACGAGAGTGTGAACCTGTCCAACAGACTCCGGGAACGAAAATTGGTCATCCTCCGCGTCAGCACGGAGTTCCAGATAATGGAGGTACAACCTGAACCTCGTATCTGCTCCGATAGGCCACCAAATCGTTCCTATCTGCTCATCTACCTGATTGTCCCAATGCTCTATGAGTTCACGGATATCGTCGACGAGTTCCTCCCCAGAGGTTCGAAGGCGGAGGGAGTATTCCCGATCCCGCTCCATCTCTTCGATTACATCCTGAAGGAAAGGCTCAGCCTCCAGGGCGGTAGGTGAGGTCTGATCCGCTTCTAGAAGGTGTTCTAACGCCCGAATTTCTTCACGCCGAGCGGCTACAGCGTATGCGACATTGTACTTGTCCTCGGGGAAGATTTCGTGCTGACTCGGTTGCTGTGCCTGAGGGTCAGTGTCCCCAGTGGATGAGCTAAATAAGGTCTCAAAGAGTCCCATACGCTTCGTCCGGGGGGCACCCATAAGTACTTCCTGTCATATCAGACGGCAATTCTGGCGGCTGTGAACCGATTCACCTTGCCACTCGAAGAAGAAGCGGATTATCTTTGTATCGACAGACAGCGATGGATATGGTAGCAACACGAGAGAGGGCCCTTAGCGAACGCGAGTTCGAACTACTGTTAGAAGGTGCTGGGCGAATAGATGATACACAACAGAGACTCGAAACACGAGCGGCCATTCTCCTTGGAGGCCGTCTTGGACTTAGACCAGGAGAAACAACGCACTTGTCGAAATCGTGGGTTGATCTAGAGCGGCAGATGATCCAGATTCCAACACAGCAAAACTGTACGAAAGGAAGAGATGGCGGTATCTGTGGATACTGTCGACAGGCGGTGAAACAGCGGCTGGATCACAATCCCAATACGGATTTTCAGAGCTTTGCTGAGCGTTATTGGCTCCCGAAAACAGAAGCCGCATCTCGAACAGTTCCGTACCACTTTTCATATCGAGTTCGAGTCGCGGTTGAATTGCTACTTGACGAACATGGTGGCTGGCCATATTCGTTCTCGACCTTACAGCGGCGACTGGAAACTGCCTTGGAACGGTCTCCAGAATTGTCTAACGACGCAACCTCGTTACATGGATTACGAGCCACAGCAGCGTCTTATCACGCCGGAAGAGGCTTAGATCTTCCCGCACTCCGAGCAATGTTCGGATGGGAGGACATCACCACTGCACGTCAATATCTGAATGTCGATGGAGCGATGACCCGACGAGCGCTGGACAGCATTCATCAGTAAGCCTGAATGGACTAACATTCAAGAACCGGCTAGTGCTAGCTCAAAAGTTACTCCATTGGCCCTACGTCTCCAAGATGAGTGTATTTCTCAGCGACCCTATCGATGTAGGCTTCCGTCATAATTCGAGGATTCGACACCCGATGAAAGTCATCAAGAACGAACTGCATTTCCGCCCTATCGAGTCCGTAGGCGTGGAAAGAAGCTGCATCAACTTCGGCCTGAAGTCGCCGACGCTCTGATTCCTCTTTAGCGGGATCAATTCCGCCGAGCCGTTCCCGCATCTCCTCGAACTCCTTACCGTAGCAGTTGAGTCGGGCCGCCCGGTCAGAAATATAGTGGAACCAGTTGTCCCCCTCTGTGAGACGCGGGACCTGTGATTCTTCTAGTTTGAACCGGACAATGTGTGAATCGACCTTCGTCCGCATTAGGTAATCGAACGGAATGCTGTTCAGTAGACCAGTGATGACAAACAGTTCCTCGTCATCGTAGGCACGTTCATAGATTGAACGTAGGGGATACTCTGAGAGATCGTCCTGCTCCGGATTGACTTCATATGGCGAAAATGTCTGGAGTGTGTGAACACAAACGAGCCCTTTGGGTAACACAGTCGAAATCATTGTCCGTTCGTCGGTAGGTCGGGCGATATCTCGGTAGATAATCCGGTATTCCGTGAAGTCTGGAAGGAGGTCATCCATACAGAGGTCCTGTCCACGGTGTTCCTGAAGAAGATCGTTGACGAATCCCTTCTGTGATTTGCTGGTCTTCGGTCCACCAAACGCTTCGTATATGTTCTTTTTCGGCGTTCCACCGTTGTACGCCCGTTCCCGAACACGGTATTTAGCGCTCAGATCAGGCTGATCTTCATCGACACTCCATAGTGAAGGGGAATCAAGACTCGAATCGAACGTATTGTCGTGCTGGAACTGGTGAATGTTTGCTCCACCGTACACAGGGTAGTCACCTTCATTTTCCTCTTCGACGAAGCGGTCAGACGCCCGTGATCGATCCAGTTCACGGTGCGGAGTGACGTTCCATTTATTGTCGATTTTTTCTCCCAACGGAGGGTGTGAGACAATACTCTCCAAGATACCCACTTCCTCAGGATGGGTAATATTGGGGAATATCCGCGCTTTCAACGAATATTGGGTTAGTACTTCTCGTGGGATCTCAACCGCGTTCTCGTCGAAATGACGGAGGACAGAAACATCATGTTGATCGAATATTCCCTTGATTTGCTCCGACTCCCCCTGGTTCTTGAACGTGAGAACAGCGAACTGATACTGTCGATGAAGATCACCGAATATTCCATGATTCTCGAAGCCAACCAACGACTGTATTTCCGCATCATTCAAAAGTTTCATCCGGAGATCTTTCGAGAAAGAGCCACTGAACATCACTCCAGGTAGAACTTGCGCTACATACCCCTCGTCGCTCACGAGTTCGAACAATCTCTCAAAGAAGAGTGCCGCAAGATTGTTTTCATTTGGATCCTTCCGTCCATCAATAACAGGTTTCTGGAGGATGTATTCAGAACCATCAGTGAAGTACCGCATTTGCTTCTCTATCTGCTCTTGATACTCCTCCCATCCCTCGGCAATGTCCTCGTCTTCCAGCAGCTGTTTCTGCATCTCGTCCTTATTCGAAGGCATCCGGGACCGGAACTGCTCATCAAACTTGACGAAGTAATCGTCGCGGCTTGCTCGGAGCTGATCCCAAGGGGGATTCCCGATAATGAGATCAAAACCTCCCTGGTCGTAGACTAGCGCGAATTCAAGAATCCAATGAAAGGGGTGGAATTCTTGAACTTGATCCAGAGTGATTTCAGCACCGGCATTATGGAACTCATCTAGCACCTTGTTGTCCAGATTCTGACTGTAGCTGGTGATGAGTGACTCTGCCTGACGACGGGCGTTGGTTGCTTCTTTCGAGGAACTTGCCCGTTTGTGTTTCCGCTGAGCGTGGATCACGTCCTCGTAATACTCGCTGACCGGTGGTTCTTCACCGATGCCATAATTTGTGAGTGAGGTATCACCCTCTTCGTTGACGGTTTCGATGAGGTCTGTAAATCCAATTAGACTGTTCCCCTGCCGGATGTTGAAATCAATATTCGGGAGCGGTTCGACCTCCCCTGGCTCGTCTTCGATATCCGCAACCATCGAGAGCCACAACCGAAGTTTACAGATCTCCACAGCGCCTTCGTCGATATCCACCCCGTAGAGGTTATCCAGAATAATCGAGCGTTTGGCGTATAGCGACTCCCCACCATGCCCACCCTCGATACGTTCTAATTCCTCACGACTACGAGTCTCCAGCTCCCAGCCTTGCCCTTCAGCTTCGAGCCGCTGGAAATACTCAATGCATTGCATGTATAGGTCCATTAGCACCTCCTGTGCGGCGAGCAGGAAGGCACCACTTCCTACGGCGGGATCGAGAATATGCGCTTCCTTCAGAATGTCGTGGTAGAGAGTCTCCACATGGCAGGTCTGGACGTTTTCCGTTGGAACTTGCTGGGTTATGGTTCCGCCATCGGCAACAGCTTCTGTGCTAGTATCTGCCTCAGGCACGGGGAATCCGAACACATTGTCGATCTCGTCGTAGTCCGCGTCCACAGCCTCGTTGAGTTGATCGAGCAGATACGGATGGATCGTCCGTCGGGCCATGAACCCCGTGATCTCTTCTGGTGTGTAGTACGCCCCCATCTCCTTCTGATTGACCGTTTGCTCGAAGATGTGGCCCAAGATCGCCGGGGAGAGGTTCTTGGGATCGACGATGTCGAGTCGTTCGTCTACGTTCCAGTTCCAGTCGGAGAGGAAGTCGAGGATATCGTCGAAGAGCTCGTTCGTTTTCTCGGCAGGACCACCTAACTTCGCGTCTTGGAACTCCTCTTCGACAGGATTCCTTGCAAACAAGCCACCGTTCAGGTACGGAAGACTACCGAAGTCAGGGTTCTGCTTGTCTTCTGCTAGGTATTCGAAAAAGAGCGGTTCGTAGAACTCTTCGTAGTGGTCTCCCCCCTCGTCGACGACTTCATTCGGCTGTTCGTGAAGGTAATTCGGGTTCCGATCAAGAAGGCGTTTTTCCTGGATGAAGTATAGGAAGATCATCCGGTCAAGAATGACCTGCACATATCGTTGCTTCGCATCACCACGATCATCAGGGATGCCTGTAACTTCTTGAATGAGATCAGTCCGGAGTTCCTCAAACTGTTCATAGAACTCCTTGACGACCTGTTGCGTGTCGTAGAGCGTATCGTATATCGCAGCAGAGGAACCGTACTCGATCGAGTTCAGCTTCTGGAGAATTGTGTTCTTCTCTCCGCTGTCCCGCGTGAACTGCTCCTTCGAGAACGAAATCTTTTGATGCTTAATTCGACCGTGCTGCTGCCCCTCCCAGCTTCGGACTCGCGTAATGAAGGTGAAGGTCTCGAAATCGTTGGTGGCAACAAGGTTGGTATGCCGTGAGCGATTTTTCGGTTTGAAGTCCGTGGCAGTCTCACCGGGGCCAGCATTGACAATGACGATGAATTCGTCATCATCAAGCTGGACTACGAGTTCGTTATCGCCCCCAAGTTTCGGGCGTGGTTTGAGCCCGCGTTTTTCAAAGGAGTTCGCTATATCCTGTAAAGAGTCCCAGCCCGCAATATCGGATGCGGTGATCTGCTGGAGAGTCATACCACCTGAAAGTTGCCTTACTCATATGAAAATGATGGATATGAGGGTGACTTTCGACTGAACTGGTCAATGCACTTGTTGAATAGAGTGTGAGGAGCAGCTCGTATTTCACTATTATTCGTAGATCAAGTCGAAAACAGCCAATAGCGAGACGCTCAGTTGATGCAATGCATTGAGTATTTCCAGCGGCTCGAAGCTGAAGGGCAAGGCTGGGAGCT